>NC_009706.1:3354676-3659647 GCF_000016505.1 Clostridium kluyveri DSM 555 | reverse complement strand
GGCTATATTGCAAGCTTAAAATGTTTTTAAAACAAATTTAATTTGCATTTAACCTGTAAGATTTAAATGTTATTTGTGAAATTTAGAAAAAATACTTTGTTTTTTATTGTCTTTTAAATCATCTCCTAAATTATCTTGAGATTTTGTGTCTTTTATATTGAGTTTTATTAAATCCTTTTGATCTCGGGCCATATTTTTAATTTTTTGTGGTGCTGTAGGAGCTGTTATTACTTGTCCAAACCATATTAAAGATTCCTCTTCTTTACCGGTACGTCTGCAGAGTTCTCCTATGAGGTACATGGTAGTAAATATATCCATACCAGATATGGGAAAATTCTCATTATAGTAGGCGTTTTTGAAGTTTTCAAGGGCATAGTTTAAATACTCCAGTTCACTTTTTTTATCTTCTTTTAAGCGGAACATCCAGGCCAGTTTTATAAGATTATTTGCTTTTTTGCTGGATCTGGCTTTAATAATATCATAATTTAATAGGGATAGTTTGTATCTTTGTATTGCTAAATTTAAATTATATACTTCAGGGTAATTTTTACTGTGCCATTTAGGTGAAATTTCAATCCTTATTATGTTTGCATCGAAATCACTTAAACGTTCAAAGTCGTTTTTTATAGATGCATAGCCACATCTATTACATACCCATACATCATAAAAATACGGATTTATAATTGAATATCTTATGAAAAAATCAGAATCTTTTTTTAATATTCTATATGAGGATTTTTTTATAGCTCTAGCATTAAATACCGTACTACAAACAGGACAAGTTATCTTTTTATTATAAAGCATTAACTTTTGCTTATCTTCATCATATAGTTGATTCTTGTTCTCTGAAGTGTCTGAAGTTGAAAATGTGTTATCAAGCATGTCTGTATCACCTCCACTAATTAGTATAATTATTATATCAAACATGGGGATTAAAATCATATATTTTTGGTATATTTGATATAATGTTATTATATACTTTTCTGTTGGAGGTGATTTATATGGCTATAGGGGAATGGAAAACATTTTTAATACCATATGACCAAGCTGTAGAAGAATTAAAAGTGAAATTTAGAAGCATACGAAAAGAATATAGAAGAAGGAATGAATATTCGCCAATAGAATTTGTTACAGGCAGGGTAAAAGAGATATCGAGTATATTAGAGAAAGCTAATAAGTTCAATATACCACTTGATAGAATAAGATATGAAATAGAAGATATAGCAGGTATAAGGATTATGTGTCAGTTTGTAGATGACATAGATAAAGTAGTTAAGATAGTAAGAAATAGAAAAGATATGAATATAATGTATGAAAAAGATTATATAGATAATGTAAAAGAAAGCGGTTATAGAAGTTATCATGTAATAATTAAGTATCCCGTTAATATGGCAGAGGGAGAAATGGAAATACTGGCAGAATTTCAGATAAGAACACTTGCCATGAATTTTTGGGCTACTATAGAACATTCCTTAAATTATAAATATAAGCAGGACATTCCCGATCATATTAAATTAAAACTTAAAAATGCCGCGGATGCTGCATTTCAGCTGGATGAGCAAATGCTTCAAATCAAAGACGAGATAAAGGATGCCCAAAAATTATTTGAAGTGAAATCCAATCTAGTCTCTGATATAATGAATAATATATTGACATTGTCATCCATGGGTAAGCTAGTTGAAGCAACAAGGTATCAGGGACAGTTAAATAAATTAATTGAAGAGGGAGAAGTATTTGAGTTAGTGAATTTGTTAAGAGCTACAGAAAAGTTACTTAAAATTTATAAACAATAGATTAATAAGAAAACCACCAGTGAACTGGTGGTTAAGGTTTAACTACTATATTTACAAGTCTTCCTTTTACTACTATAACTTTCTTTATATTTTTTCCCTCTAATAAAGGTTTAATATTATCATTGGATATGGATAACTCTTTTATTTGTTCATCACTTAAATTTGTAGGTATATTTATTTTAGCCTTAATTTTACCGTTTATTTGAATGGCTATTTCTACTTCTTCTTTTACTAAAGCCTTAGGGTCAAATTCAGGCCATTTCTCATTAAATATAGAATATTTTTGTCCTAATACCTCCCATTGTTCCTCTGCAAAGTGAGGTGCAAAAGGAGCTATTATCTTTATAAAATCAAGTATAGTATCTTTTAAAAGGGATATATTTTTAGTATCCTCCTGAATATATTTATAAAGTGAATTTGTAAATTCCATAATTCTAGCAATAGCTGTGTTGAATTGAAATTTTCCTGCATCTTCTGATACGGATTTTATTGAATAATTTCTTGAGTAATTTAATTCTTTTTCTGCAGCATCCATTGAATTTTTAAAGTTCTTACCACTATTTATAAGTTCTTTTATATTTCCTACAATTCTTTCAATTCTATCTACAAATTTACTCATGGATTTAATACCGTCATCGTTCCAGGCACCACCCTCGGCATAGTCAAATCCGAACATTAAGTACATTCTAAATACATCTGAACCATATTTTTGTATGCAGTCATCTGGAGATATGGTATTGCCTTTGGACTTGCTCATTTTTTGACCATCAGGTCCAAGTATCAGTCCTTGATGTCTTAAAGATAGAAAAGGTTCATCGAAATTTAAAAAACCCATGTCTCTAAGTGCTTTAGTGATAAATCTAGCATACAAAAGGTGCATACATGCGTGTTCAGGACCACCTACATACATATCTACAGGAAGTAGTTTATTTATCTTATCCTTGTCAAAGGCTTTTTCTGTATTCTTATTATCGGCATATCTTAAGTAATACCAGGAGGAACACACAAATGTATCTAATGTATCAGCCTCTCTTTTGGCAGGTTCACCGCAAATAGGGCACGTAGTATTCATAAACTCTTCTGATTTTAGAAGGGGAGATTTTCCATCAGGAGAAAATTGTACATTATAAGGAAGTTCAACTGGTAAATCACTTTCTGGTACTGGGACTGTACCGCATTTTTTACAGTATATTATAGGTATAGGTGTTCCCCAGTATCTTTGTCTTGATACAAGCCAGTCTCTTAATCTATAATTTGTTTTTCCAGAACCTAATCCAATGTTTTCTAGTTCCTTGGTCACAGCTTCTTTACCTTCTGGAGTATATAATCCATTGAATTTATCACTATTTATCATCTTTCCGTATTCTACATAAGGTAAGGAAGAACCTCCTTCTATAACTCTTTCAATAGGTAATTTGTATTTTGTGGCAAATTCAAAATCCCTTTCGTCATGAGCAGGAACTGCCATTACAGCACCTGTACCGTAGGTGTTTAATACATAATCTCCTATCCATATAGGTACTTTTCTTCCGTTTATAGGATTTATAGCGTAGGAACCCGTAGATACACCTGTTTTTTCTCTGGTAATTGATTGTCTTTCAATGTCGGTCTGCTTTTTAGCAGCTTCTCTATATTTTTCAATTTCTTCTTTATATTCTTCTTTAGTGACACTATCCACTAAATCATTTTCAGGGGATATGACTACATAGGTAACACCAAACAATGTATCCACTCGAGTGGTAAATACATTGAATTTTATATCAGAATCCGCTACTTTAAAAGTTACATCTGTACCTGTGGATTTACCCATCCAGTGTCTTTGCATAGCTTTTGTCTTTTCCGGCCAATCTATATTATCAAGGTCTTTAAGCAATTCTTCAGTGTAATCTGTTATTTTAAAAAACCATTGTGTTAGATCCTTTTTTGTAACTTCCGTACCACAGCGTTCACATTCACCTTCTTTTACTTGTTCATTGGCAAGTACTGTATTACAGCTGGGACACCAATTTACAGGGGCATTTTTCCTATAGGCCAAGTCGTGTTTATATAATTGGAGAAATAGCCATTGATTCCATTTATAGTAATCAGGGCGGCAGGTAACTACCTCATTCTCCCAATTGAACATAGCTCCCATGGATTTAAGCTGTTTTTCCATGGTATCAATATTCTTTTCAGTAGAATCTTTTGGATGAATTCCAGTCTTTATGGCATAGTTTTCAGCAGGAAGACCGAAAGCATCAAATCCCATGGGCTGGAATACATTATATCCTTGCATTCTTTTCATTCTGGCCCAAGAATCTACAGGTGCATAGTTAAACCAGTGACCTGCATGTAAATTACTGCCGGAAGGATAAGAGAACATCTCTAGAGTATATAATTTTTTGCTTGATTTTTTTTCGTCAAATGTATAAATATTTGTTTGATCCCATTTTTGTTGCCATTTTTTATCTGTTTTAGTACTGTACATAATATCTTCTCCTTTTACTTATGTTTTTATAGATTAAAGAGATCTGATAAATTAAATCAGATAAGAAACAGTAAGTTTTAAATAATTTTAATTTAGACTTCCACATTTTTTTATTTCAGTATAGTTTTAGAATATAAAAAAAGCTTTTCATCTCTTAGTATTGTAAGAGACGAAAAGACTACTTTCCGCGGTACCACTCTAATTAAATCAATAAAATTGATTTCACTCAAAATAAATAACGGTTTTTACCGTATCTGATTTTTTCAGATAAAGCTCTTAAGGTGAGTTCATATTCTATTCACGCTGTTTTTCACCCTGCAACAGTTCTCTTTGGTGATATAAATACTACTATTCCTTCTTCAAAGCTAAGTATTGAATTATTTTACATTTTATAATAGTAATTGACTTTTTGTCAAGAGCTACCCTTAAATAAAGTAAATTATAATTTTAAAATTATTTTAAAAGAGAACCCGTAAAACAAGAGTTCTCTTTGGCTGCCCATGCTGGATTCGAACCAACAGATGCCTGTTCCAGAGACAGGTGCCTTACCATTTGGCGAATGGGCAATATTATGTGAATCTCAACACTAAATATTATATCATCCTAAATTTATATGTCAATAGTTTCATTTTAATAAAGTACAATTTATTTTAGGGCTTTTAGTATATATTTATTAGTGTAATTTATAAACAATGTTAATAAATAATCGTATATTAAAAATACTATTTGTATTCCTACTATAATTAAATATAAATTAAATTTTATTTTTAAAAGTTCAGGAAAAAACAAACTATATAACAAGAATAGTATTAATAAACATAAATTAAAAAATAATAGTTTTAATATGATTTCAATAGGTAGTTTTCTTATTTTTTCTATATAGTATTTAATAAGTCCATAAAGACCGAAAAATACCACATAGGATAATACTGTTCCCTTTAATCCACATATTAAGAGAGATAATAAGGCAGTTGAAATATAAATTGTAAAGGCAATTTTTTCATTTGTAATTATTACAGCTAAGGGGATAACAAGTGAAGACAGGCTCAGTAAATAAGTTTTATTTAAAGGAACTATCCCACTTAAGTACACTAAAATAACGCCTATGGCAGTCAATAGGCCTCCCTTGGCAATATAAGAGGAATTACTAGAAATTTTAGCCATACTAAAATCCATCCTTTCTTTAAATATTAACAGCCCCCGCAATCACCACAATCACAAAGACAGTCAAGACAATATAAGGTAGCACAAATATTGCATATATCATCTCTTCTTCTAGTATCGTAATAAGGCTGTCTATAGGAATTATTCATTCCTCTGAGCTTGTTGAGCGCATTTTGATATTTAAAGTTGTTGGGATCAAGACTACAAGCCGTAGTCAAATTATTATAAGCATCATTATACCAGGCTCTTCTCATATTTAAAATTCCCATAAGATAATGCCACTGAGCATCTCTTGTCTTGATTCCCATAAGTACTGATTCCGCATTTCTAATATTACCATTATAAATATCATTTTCTACAGATTGATAAATCGAAGAGTTAGAGCCGCTGTAAGCATTATCACTCCTGCTATCATATGTACCTTTTGATGGGTTCTTCATTAAATAATCGTAAGCCTCATTTATTTCTCTCATTTTATCTTCTGCTAAATCTTTAAGTGGATTATTGCCATATTGATCAGGATGATATCTTTTTGCAAGAGTTCTATAGGCTTTTTTTATTTCCTCTTGTGAAGCATTTTCATTTATTTCTAGTATTTCATATGGATTTTTCATTTTTGTAAACACCCCTTTTAAATACTCTATCCATTTTATCTAAAAGTCCATATTGTAGTATATTATAAATTAATTCTTTATTTTTTTTTATGGGAAGCCTGTTAAAAATATTTGTGCATTGTGCTGCACAAGTTCCTAAAATAAAATCTATTCTAGGCATTATTTCTATTATAAAATTTTCATAACAAAGATCTTTATCATTAAAGCAGACATTTATGGCATTAAATTTATTTTTCTGCATATCCTTTTTTAAATCATCAAATGCATCTATAATATATATCCATTTTCCTAGATTATATCCAAGTAAATACAAGTCTCCAACGGAAGCATTATAATTGTTATAAGATTTTAGTATAAATCCTGTAAGGTCTCCAAAAGGATGGGATAAAGCATCTATGGACATACTTTGGGAACTTTTTTCTAGTGTATATAAGTTTTCAAGTTTATTTTTTATATTTTCAAAAATACTTTTAAAGTTGTCAGGCATATTACTTAAATACCTTTTTAAGCATAAATACATTATTCTGCCCTTTAAAGAATTCTCATCATAAACATCATCTAGAACTTTAAAATAGCTTAGAGATATATTACAAAAAGCTGCATATTTTAAAGGAGCGTTATCTTTTAGAATAATTTTTTTATTTGCAGGATGGAATAAACAGCGTTTTTTCATATAAACTTGATTGTCACATTCTAATGAATCTAAAAGTAGAGCTAAAAAAGTCATATCATAGTTCAAAGAAACCCTAGGTATATTTCCTATATTGTTTTTTATGGATATACATAGCCCACAATAATAGGCTTTGAATTTTTCATAATCTTTCATTTTAAGTTCCATTTTGCATGGGGTTACATAACCAAACATATAATTTTCCTATCTTTTTTTATTTCTGCCCAATATTTCATATATGGTTTCAGAGGTGGTGTCCCCTAAAGAATAGCCAAGTAAATTTACTATTTCATAGAGTTCCTGGTCATTTGTTGATTCTATCTCTAAATAGGGAAATGGACAAAAAGATTTTTCATTTATATCTATTTCAATTAAACTATGTTTGTATTTGTAACTTTCTCTGTATTTTTTTATAGATTGCAATAATTTTAATCCCAGTGTTTGAAAAATATTTTTTCCTGCTTCCCTATTCAATATTTCTGTTTCATTTTCTTCCATTACTTTATATTTTCCCTGGCTCAAAAGTATTTTAGTAGTCATATAACAATGAGTAGAATTATGTATTAAATCTTCTATAACTCTTATTCTAGCATATCCTTTATTCTTTATTAAAAACCCATTTTCAAAATCATATATTTCATTTATCTGATTCTCCATTTTAACCTTTAAAGCATTAACTGCTTTTAATTTATTTCGTATATCCTCAGGGTCTATTTGTATTATTCGTGTTTCATACTCCTTCATAAAATTCACTCCATTTACAAAACTACTTATTTTGCATTATACCATAAAAGTGAGTTAGCATAATTAATTTAATAAAATAAAATGATAGTGTTCGAATAAAAATAAAGAACTTTCCTCAATTTAGGAAAGTTCCATAATATAATTTTTATCCAAACGCGGCAATCAGCTAATATTCCCATCTTCTTCAAAGTGGGGGGATAAGCGTGGCTAACGTGCCTAGATAAGTTCTTCTAAGGAATTGGATGAGCCTAAAACATTGTCTATTTTATCTTCAACAACTTTTTGAATAGCATCTCTTCCGGCACCTAAATACTTTCTTGGATCGAAAACCTTTGGACTATCTCCAAAAGTTTTCCTTATAGCAGCAGTCATGCTCAACCTAAGGTCTGTATCCATATTTATTTTACATACAGCCATACTGGAAGCTTTTCTAAGCATATCTATAGGGATTCCTTTGGCATCAGCTATGTTTCCACCATATTTATTACAAGTTTCCACAGCTTTAGGATCTACAGCTGAAGCTCCATGGAGAACTATAGGAAAGTTTGGAAGGTTTTCCTGTATTTTTTCTAATATATCAAATCTTAATTTAGGTTTGAAGTTTGGAGGAAACTTAAAAGCTCCATGGGATGTTCCTATGGCTATAGCTAGAGAATCTACACCTGTTCTATTTACAAAGTCTACAGCTTGTTCTGGATCTGTATATATATGATCTGAAGCAGATACTTCATCTTCAATTCCTGCAAGTACACCAAGTTCTGCTTCTACTACTACCCCGTGAGAATGAGAATATTCTACTACTTGTTTGGTTTGAGATACGTTGTCTTCATAATCTAAATGTGAACCATCAAACATAACAGAGGTAAAGCCTGTTTCTATACACAATTTTACAGCTTCAAAATCTGGACCATGATCTAAATGGAGGGCAATATCTATTCCAGTATCCTCTACAGCAGCATCTACCATAGCCTTTAAATATTTTGGTCCTGCATATTTCATTGCACTTGCTGAACATTGCAGGATAACAGCAGAATTTTTAGCTTTAGCCCCATTTACCACCCCTTGAATTATTTCCATATTGTTGATGTTAAATGCACCTATTGAGTAATGTCCTTTGTAAGCCTTTTCAAACATTTTTTTAGTAGTAACTAATGCCATTTCTTATTCCACCCTTTCAATAATAAAATATTTTAGGTATCTGAGAGTAAATAATAATTGCAAGATAATAAGTCTATTTTTAAACATTATTGTGTAAAATAGATTCTCATATCAACTATTTATTTGTTTCAAGATGCCTTTTTTAAAATATATATTCTTAATGTTATTTTAAATGCTAATACTGTTAACAACTAATTTCCATTATACATTAATATTTAGTATTTTCCATAATCTAATCTTTAAAATTTTTTTAATTTGATATTTATGGTTATCATGATATTAAGTATATGCTATATATTAAACAATATACTATAAATATATAACATATACAATTATAGTATATCATAAATAATTTATTTTTACTACAATATCAATATTATATATTTACTAGAATAAATTCTCTATATTTAATTGCTGCATATGAAGTATACTGTAAATTGAATTTTTTATTATATCTACAGAGATTAAAGCCTCTTCCTTATTTTTGTATGTTATATGGTGAATAAGTTTCCACAATTCATTATTGATATCCTCTATTTCATTATAGTTTGAAAATATGGATAATTTAGATGAATACTTTTTCCATTCTGACATAAAATGTTCAGAATTTCTATAGGATTCTTCCCAGTTATTTGATTGAAGAGTTTGTTCTATTTTAGTATTCAAATTTTGTAATTTCATACAGACGGTATTTAAATATTTTATGGAGAATATTATAGAAAACAACATTAAAATAAATATAGAGAAAGATACTATTGTGCTTTTCATTTAATCACATCCTAGTTACTTTTTTCTTTTAATTGATAATAAAATTTTCCCTTTGCATCTAGAATAGCTATTAGTATATCTTTTGTAGAAGATATACTATTTTTTTTCAGCATATTATATAGCCAATCCTCAGTCTTTTCCGCTTTGATCAAGTTTTTCGAATTTACTTTTCCGTCTAATACCAAAGTTATAGGTAAGGTATCCTGGGTAGATTTTATCTTTAAATCTGCCCGAGTTACAGGAGCAGATTCTGTTTTAGGTATAACTGAGAGTTGTCCGCTGGTTTCAAGTATGGCATATTCCACATCAGCTAAATTATAATATCCTTGCATTCTAAGCTCTTCTATCAAATCATTCATATTAAATTTTTCATTTTTTAATTCTTTTAAATTTAACTCTCCCTTTTCAATTAATATACTGGGCCTTCCATTAAAAAGTAATCTCATTTTTTCACTTTTTAACTGACATAAGCCCATTAAAGTCTGCATCATTAAAAGCGTTATTATGGGTATTACTCCGTGGATTATGGAAACTCTGGTATCTTGCATTGGAAGAGAGGCCAATTCTGATATCATTATTGCTATAGCCAGTTCAAAAGGTTCCATTTCACCTATTTGTTTTTTACCCATGAGACGCATGGATATAACCACCAGTAAATACAAGACAATAGTTCTAAAAAGTATTGTAAACATAAAAATCACCTTCTAAAATTTATAGTTAATTATATTTTTACATTTAATATAGAAAATTATAAGTAAAATTAACACAATTATAATTAAATATGAAGTATAATATATTACTAAGGAGTTGAAGTTTATATGGGTAATAAAGATATTCAATTAAAAGATAAATGTATCAAACCCTTTTTACACAGGGAACAGAATGATATGTTGAAATTAAAATTGAATGGTAAAGATATATCAGTTCCATTTGGAACTAGTCTATATAAAATATTTAAAGATAATTATGATATCTGTCATATACCTATAGTATTAGCTAAAGTAAATGGAAAGTATTATGAATTTACTAATTCCTTGCAGGAATCTGGGATATTTGAAACTGTGGATATAAAGGATCCATTGGGTAACAAGACCTATATAAGGACACTTCAGTTTGTGCTTATTAAAGCTGTATACGATTTATTTCCGGAAGCTAGGGTAGTTATAGAGCATTCACTAAGTAAGGGCATATTTGGAGAGATTCATAAAAATACACCACTTTCCAGGGAAGATATAAAACTTATAAAGGATAAAATGGATGAAATAATAAAAAAAGATATGTATATAAAAAAAGTGGAGATGAAAAAAGAGGAAGCCATAGAAATTTTCAGAAGTTACCATATGGAAGATAAAATAACGCTTTTAAAGCATATAAATGCAGAAAAAGTAAAATTATATGAATTGGATGGAAGGTACGATTATTTTTATGGTTCCATGGCATTTTCTACAGGTGTATTAAAACTATATGATATTATGTATTATGAGCCAGGATTTATACTTAGATATCCTGTGGAGTCAGATCCCTATAATCTGCCTGAATTTTTGGAATATAAAAAATTGAGTAATATATTTTATGAAACCAAGCAGTGGGATAATATACTAGATGTAGGGAATGTAGGTTCTCTAAATGATAAAGTAGAAAGCAATGAAATTATAGATATGATAAGGGTAGCTGAAGCACTCCATGAGAAAAAAATTGCATATATAGCAGATATGATATGTGATAGAAGTGAAATAAAGGTTGTATTAATTGCAGGTCCAAGCTCCTCTGGGAAAACTACCTTTGCAAAAAGACTTTCTATACAGCTGAGAGTAAATGGAATTAAACCGGTTCCAATTTCTTTGGATGACTATTTTGTAGACAGAAAGTATACTCCTAAAGATGAAAATGGTAATTATGATTTTGAATCCATATATGCTCTGGACTTGAAACTCTTTAATGAACACTTGGAATTTCTTATGAAGGGTAAGGAAATTGAAATTCCCTCCTTTGATTTTAAAGAAGGTAAAAGGGTATGGAATGGAAAACAAATAGTACTTCCACAAAATGGCGTGATTGTAATTGAAGGAATACATGGGCTGAATGAAATATTAACTTCTTCAATAGCTGCAAAAAATAAGTTTAAAATATATATAAGCGCTCTTACACAATTGAATGTGGACAATCACAATAGAATAGCTACTACGGACGTGAGGATAATAAGAAGAATAGTAAGGGATTCTTTTTATAGATCATTTAGTGGAGAAGATACTTTGAAAATGTGGTCCTCTATAAAAAGAGGAGAAGAAAAAAATATATTTGTATTTCAGGAAAATGCGGATATTATGTTTAATTCCACGCTAGTGTATGAACTCTGTGTATTGAAAAATTATGCATTGAAAGAATTAACAAAAATAAAAAGTTCCAGCCCTGTATATTATGAGGCATTAAGACTTAAAAGTTTTTTGCACTTTTTTAAATCTGTAGATTTAAAATTTGTTCCTGACAATTCTATTTTAAGAGAATTTATAGGAGGTAGTTGTTTTTATAGTTAATAATGTATAATTTATAGTAACAATTAGTCCATATTGTGGTATAATTTAAATAAGTACTTTGTAGAATTAAATTATGAAATAAATGCATTTTTACAGTTGTGTGGGTTGCAATATGTCATAAATTAAGTAAATAAAAAATATATTGACTTTTAAGAATATGTATATTATACTCATGATAAGATAATAGGCACTTTATGATGTATTTTTATAAAATTCAACAGGTATTTTTTTGCAAGGTGTTGTTATTATTTTAACAAGTAATTATATCCATGTTCTCACCTGCCCATAAAATGAGGAAGGTGTTTTTATTTAAAAATTAATTAATAAAAATTTTGAAAGGTGGTTTTTAGAATGGTTTTTAAAAATTGGCAGGATCTTTATAAAAGTAAAATTGTTAGTGCAGACGAAGCTGTATCTAAAGTAAGCTGTGGAGATAGCATAATTTTAGGCAATGCTTGTGGAGCATCTCTTACACTTTTAGATGCCTTGGCTGCAAATAAGGAAAAGTATAAGAGTGTAAAGATACACAATCTTATACTTAATTATAAAAATGATATATATACTGATCCGGAATCAGAAAAGTATATTCATGGAAATACTTTCTTTGTAAGTGGAGGTACAAAGGAAGCAGTTAATTGTAATAGAACAGATTATACTCCATGCTTTTTTTATGAAATACCAAAATTATTAAAACAAAAGTATATAAATGCAGATGTAGCTTTTATTCAAGTAAGTAAGCCTGATAGCCATGGATACTGTAGCTTTGGAGTATCAACCGATTATTCACAGGCAATGGTACAGTCTGCAAAGCTTATAATTGCAGAAGTAAACGATCAGATGCCAAGAGTTTTAGGAGACAATTTTATACACATTTCTGATATGGATTACATAGTAGAAAGTTCACGTCCAATTCTAGAATTGACTCCTCCTAAAATAGGAGAAGTAGAGAAGACAATAGGAAAATACTGTGCATCTCTTGTAGAAGATGGTTCTACACTTCAGCTTGGAATAGGAGCTATTCCAGATGCAGTACTTTTATTCTTGAAGGATAAAAAGGATTTGGGTATACATTCAGAAATGATATCCGATGGTGTTGTTGAATTAGTTGAAGCAGGGGTAATTACAAATAAGAAAAAGTCCCTTCATCCAGGAAAAATAATTATTACATTCTTAATGGGAACTAAGAAATTATATGATTTCATAAATGATAATCCTATGGTAGAAGGATACCCTGTAGATTATGTAAATGATCCTAAGGTTATTATGCAAAATTCTAAGATGGTATGTATAAACTCCTGTGTAGAAGTGGATTTCACAGGACAAGTGTGTGCTGAAAGTGTAGGATTTAAACAAATAAGCGGTGTAGGTGGACAAGTTGATTACATGAGAGGAGCTAGCATGGCTGATGGAGGAAAATCAATTCTTGCTATACCATCTACTGCAGCTGGCGGCAAAATTTCAAGAATAGTTCCTATTTTAACTGAAGGAGCGGGGGTTACTACTTCAAGATATGATGTTCAATATGTTGTTACAGAATATGGTATTGCACTTCTCAAGGGCAAATCCATAAGAGAAAGAGCTAAGGAGCTTATAAAAATTGCACATCCTAAATTTAGGGAAGAATTAACAGCTCAATTTGAAAAAAGATTCAGTTGTAAGCTTTAAGATTTATTAAAAATAATATTATTATAAAACACATTAAATTATGGAATTTTATATTTAATAGTTTAATGTGTTTTTTATTTTGTTATATAGTATTGAAAATTTCTCCCTTTGTTAGCATGATTTTTATTAAATAGTAATATAGTAATATAGATGATATACATTAGAAAATATAAGTTAATTACAATGCTTGGATAAATTATTATATGATAAATTTAAGATAGGGTGATAAATGTGTCTCATAGAAAATTAATGGAGGAGTATTATTGTGATATAAATAATCTGACAGATTTATTATCTAAATTATCAAATAACTATAGACTGCTTATAGGAGGTGCTGGAGAGATGAATTCTATGGCGGTATCTCATAAAAAAGATATTAAAGATGCACTGCATAGAGCAAATAAGGTGGGTGATATAATTGATAAAGTGTTAAATACATTGGAAAAATCTACAGGAGGATATGTGGAGTATTGTAAAATGAGAGATGAAATTATGAAGGGAAAGATGATGGTTGAGTACATAGAAACTGAAATAAATGAGGAGCTGTTTTTGAATAGCTTAGATGATTTGGAAGATAGTGACGATGGTGATGATATAAAGGAAGATTAGGCATAGAGTGTTTCGCCTAATCTTTTATATAGAATAATATAAGGTATATATCTTTTTATGATATTAAACTTTTTTAAATTTATAATTGGATATCATAAGGTAAGAAAGTGCTACAATAAGTAAAATTGTAATTTCAGAAGGGAGAGGGTGATTTAAAGTAAGTAGACAATAGAGGGATATAAACATACCTGTAAAAGTTATAGGAATACCTAAAAATTCCCCATCAAAATCAGTAACATTAAATCTTGCCAATCTATAAGCACCAGATATTGGTAACAATAGCACTAATAAATACCCTATTAGTCCCAATTGTGAAAAATTGTAAATATTAAAAACCAGTACTGAAGGGGCCACACCGAATGAAACCAGATCCGCAAGAGAATCTAATTCTTTACCTAAATTACTAGAAACCTTCAAAAATCGGGCAATTCGTCCATCGTATCTATCGGCTAAACATGCAAGTAATATAAATACACCAGCCCATATATAATTTTCTTCAAAAGACATCATTAAAGACATTACACCACAACTAAGATTAGTAAATGTGAATACATTAGGCACAGAACTTTTGGCTATTTTAGCCATTGTAATCACTCCTTAAAATAAAAAATATTTTATTGTTTTAAATGAGTAAAAAGTATATAATTACATAAGCTAATTATAACCCATTTTAATAAATTAGTTAAGTAAAATATAATATATAGTATATTTATATACATACATATTGACATTATTTACAAAAATAATGCAGTTCCATTAAGATTAATTTTTGTTAGAAGGATAGTTAAAAATTTATGATATATAATAAAAAAAGTATTTTAAAATATACAGTAAATATTTTGTTAATTATATTAATTACAGTTGTGATATTCAAATATAAAAAGCATTTGCATTGTGTAAATATAGAAAATATTAAAATTTATATACAAAGTTATGGAAGGCTCTCGGTTTTAATTTTTCTTTTGATTTATATGTTAAGGCCTGTAGTATTTGTAATACCTGCATCTTTAATGTCCATTATTGCAGGGAATATTTTTAATTATTATGTAGCCGTGTTATTGAGTATGATTGGGTGTTTTGGTTCTGCCACAATAGCTTTCTTTTTAGCTAGGTTTCTAGGACGTTCATTTGTAGACAAGTATTTGAAAGGAAAGGCTTTAAAGTTAAATAAAAATATAGAGAAATATGGTTTTAAAATTATGACTATGATGAGACTGTGTTTTATATTTCCATATGATCCTTTAAGTTATAGTGCAGGACTTACAAAAATTAAATATAAAGATTTTATTTTAGGAACTTTAATAGGAGTTTTCCCGGAAATTATAGCTTATTCTTTAATGGGAAAACATCTGGAAAGTCCTTTTTCCCTTAAATTTATAATACCTGTAATAATTTTGTTTATTATAGCTTTCAGCTCAATTTACATATACAAAAAGCATAAAAGTACCAGTATTTATAAGTAATATAGCTCTTTAAATTAGGAAATAATAATTTTTGAAATCCAAAATTTAAAGAGGTGTTATAATGAAGGTTGAAAATGTAATGACTAAGTCGGTAGCTAGTTTAAATCCTGATGATACTATAGACAAGGCAGCACAAGTTATGATGGAGAACAATATAGGTTCTCTGCCAGTATGTCAACAAGGAAAAATTATAGGAATTTTAACAGATAGAGATATATCTATAAGAGCCATGGGAAATAAAGCTTCTAATTCTAAAACAGTAAGGGATATTATGTCGTCAAATCCAGTAACAGCATCCCCAGATATGGATGTTAAAGATGTTTCTAGGATAATGAGTGAAAGGCAGATAAGAAGGGTTCCGGTAGTAGAAAATAATAATGTGGTTGGTATAGTATCTCTAGGTGATCTGGCAGTAAATCCTAAATCTAATAGTCAGGCTGGAGATGCTTTAAGCAGTATATCTCAGCCAGATAATTCACAATTTTAGAGATTAACAATTTGTAAATAAATCCACAAGAATTACAACTAATCTTGTGGATTTATTATTCATGGTGATATAATTATGTTACGTCATATATTTAACAATAAAGTTTTATTTTAGTTATAGAGCCTAAATTTTAATATTTAGACTAGAGTTCTAGAAATAATAATTATAATTTTGAAATTTAGTTAGAAACTTGATCATTTAGGAGAGTTCAATATGAATAAAGTAAAATTTATTTATAATCCGTATTCTGGCGAAAAAACTATAGTATATAATATAGAAAACGTTATTAGAATACATCAAAAATATGGATATCAAATAATACCTTTTAGAGTTAGTTTTGAATTTGATATGAAAGAAGCTTTTAAAGACATAGATAAAAGCTATAAATATATATTGGTGGCTGGAGGAGATGGAACAGTAGATACCGCTGTAAACCACATGAAAAGATTAAATATAAATATACCTATAGCTATACTTCCTGTGGGCACCGCTAATGATTTTGCTAAATTTATAGGTATGTCAGAAAATATTGAAGAGGCCTGTGAACAAATAGTAAATAGCATTCCTAAAAAGTTGGATTTAGGAAAAGTAAATGATAAGTATTTTATAAATGTAGCTAGTACAGGTTTGTTTACAGATGTATCTCAAAAAACAGATGTAAATTTAAAAAATACAATTGGAAAGCTGGCCTATTACGTAAAGGGATTAGAACAGCTTACTAATCTTAGAAAATTGAAAGTAAGAGTAAAATCTGAGAATGCGGTTTTTGATGGGAATATGTATCTGATGCTCATATTTAATGGTCAGACAGCAGGTAATCTTAAATTTGCATATAAAGCTGAAATAGATGATGGACTTTTAGACATAATTATAATAAAGGCAGGAATGATAAAAGATACTATTGCCCTCTTTATAAAAATGTTGAGAGGAGATCATCTGGAAAATACATCAGGTCTTTTATATTTTAAGTCAAATAAAATAGAAATATATTGTGATGAAGGTATAGTAACGGATATAGATGGAGAAAGGGGACCGGATTTTCCACTTATGGTAGAGTGTATAAAAGGTGGATTAGAAGTTTTGGGAATACAGGAGAAATTATAATTTGAATAAGTTTTTACTTAAAATAGTAATATGAATAGGGTAATAATAATAAATATAATTTAGGATACTACTAAGAACAAGGAGGACCCATGGCAATTTATATTTTTCTATTACCTATTATATTTTTATTGCTAATTCAGGGATTGACCTGGATTAAGTTCTTGCCTTATAAAATAAAAGCAATAAGTTTTATTGTTATTACAGCTATGATATTTAGATATATTTCAATATTCATTATGCTTTTTGCTACCAATATGGAATATTTATATGTGCTTAAAATTCCTTTTTTTTTAAATTTGATTGCAATTCCTATAATGGCGTTCACTATATTATATATTTTTATAAGAAAAAATAATATTAAATTTTATTATATATTTATAATATCCATAGTTTTGACTTTGATGTATGCTTTTATTATGTATAATTGTAATACTGTATTACAGAGTGTAGAAGAATCTGTATACACGTTAGTTTTTTCACAGCATATATATATATATTGGACATACATAGTATTTAATACTTTAATAATATTCTTTGTTATAGGGTTTGTTAATAAGAAAAACAGCAGTGGATTAGGCATATATTTGGTATTGACAGCAGCTTCTGTAACTGTAATAGAATCTATATTATGGATTGTAGGCGTAAGAATTTTAGCAGAAAATATAGTTGGAGATATATTTTGGATTCTAGCATTAATTTATGCATTGAATAAAGTTAAGAAGAATGCAATACTTAATTAAATTAATATTTGTTTTTTAAGATAATTGAAGTTATATTATGATATATGCCATTATAATGAGTAAATTTAAAATAAATTTCTGTAATAGGTAAATATAAATAAATTTTATATTTACTGTTGCATTTCAATGAATTTGTAATATAATTATAGTATAGAATAAAATTATATATTTTTGTTATGTTAGGTGAGGCTCCTATATAGATATATGCTACTGCCCGGAAACATCGAGAGATGCCAATGGGTCAACAGGTATTACCGAATTAAGGTTTTACTTAATGTAGCTGGACAAAATTTAGTCTAAAGCTATATAGTGCTAAAACTCAGACGATTTAAAAGTTTTAGTTTAATAAGGCCCTCTAGGGCTTTTTTTAATTTATTTTATTTGCATATATTTAAATTTTTTAATTTAGGTGGTGTGTTAAATGGAAAACGGACCTTATGGAGGTCGGTGTATCTTAAAACAAAAATTTAAAAATATATAGAGAATTATTTTAAATAAGTAGTTATGTTAATTTATATGAAATATTTCTCTGTATATTGGAGGAGGAATATTTATGAAAAAATTATCTAGCTTCTTTTTGAGTAAGATTCTCTACAGGAAGATCTATGACGAATTTAATGAATATGTAGGAAGGCTATGTGATATCTATGTATCCGTTGACGATGGAATACCAAGGGCTATAGGTTATAAGATAAAAAAAAAGTCAGAAGTATATAATTGTGAGTGTAAGAATATAAATTTTTATGAAGATAATGACAAGGTAATAATAAAAGGAGAAGGAATAAGAGAAATAATACTTCAGAAGTATTCTTACCTTTTGTCAAAGCACTTACTGGATAAACAGATAGTAGATATTAATGGCAAAAAACTTGTAAAGGTAAATGATATCAGAATTACAGAAATAGCAGGAGAGTATAGAGTTGTAGCTGTGGATACGGGAGTTTTAGCTTTAGGCAGAAGATTTGGCATTGAGAAGCTTGTAAAAAAGTGTTATGACTTATTTGGTAAAAAACCTGAAGACAGCTTAATAATATGGAATAATGTGGAGTCTTTAGAGGTTATAGATAATAATCTTAAGTTGTGTATACCTTATAAGAAATTATCTAAACTTCATCCGGCAGATTTGGCAGATATATTAGAAGATATGGATATAAACTACAGGAAAAGAGTTTTTGAAAGCTTAGATGAAAATTTAGCTGCAGATACTTTAGAAGAAATAGCTCCTGAAATACAAGTAGATATTCTTGAAAATTTAAGTCAATCTAAAAGGGATGAAGTACTGTATAATATGCCCAATGATGAAATAGCAGACATCTTAGAGGAAGCTGATGAGGAAACTGTTGAAAAGATACTTATCAATATGAAAAAAGAAGACTCAGAAGAAGTAAAGGAACTTATGGGTTATAAAAAAGAGACTGTGGGAAGTATAATGAACAAAGATTTCATTTCTTTTAATATAAATATAACAGTTAAGGAAACCATTGAACTTTTGAAGGAAATTAAACCGGAAGATGAGGTATCATACTATATATACATTATTGATGATAAACAAAAACTTCAAGGGGTGGTATCACTTAAGGATTTGATATTATCAAACTTTGAAGATAGCTTGAAGGATATAATGGAATGTAGTGTATCTGCCATAAATCATAATGAAAATATAGATAAGGCGATAGAAATTTGCTCAAAATATAATCTTTTTTCATTACCAGTATTAGATGATGAGGGAAAGCTCTGTGGCATAGTAATAATGAATGATATAGTAGAGGATATACTAATACCTAATTGGAAGAAGAGGTTGAGAAAGGTAGGGTAATCAATATTATTATTCAAATTTTTAAAAAATACTATTAATGATCACTAGAATAGTGAAATTAATAGTATTTTTTTATGTATTTTTTACTATACATGTGAGCAAACTAAACTTACATAATAAAATTTCAAAAGGAGAGATGGTTGTATGGGCAAGAAAATTATGAGGTTTAAAATACAATTAATATTAGTATTCATTATAATATTTACATATATATCTACTTCTTTGTTTTTACTCCCCTATGGAAATGCAGTAAAAGCCATAGCTTATTATTATGGTTCAAGGGGAGACGTAGTTATAAAAATACAGACAAAGCTTAGAGATTGGGGATATTATAATGGAAGCGTAGATGGAATATATGGATATCAAACTTATACTGCTGTGAGGTATTTTCAATCTAAAAATGGATTAAATGTGGATGGAGTAGTAGGAGATGCTACTTTGTCGGCATTAGCTATAAATGTAAGTGGTGGATCATCCGGAAGTAATAATCAGGATGTAATGCTGCTGGCACGATTGATAAATGGTGAGGCTAGAGGAGAACCTTATGAGGGGCAAGTTGCGGTTGGAGCCGTAATTTTAAATAGAACTAGAGATCCTAGATTTCCATCTACCTTGGCAGGAGTAATCTATCAACCGGGAGCATTTACTGCTGTGGTGGATGGCCAGGTACATGCTAATATGGAGCAAAATTCCATAAATGCTGCCAGAGACGCTTTAAATGGATGGGATCCTTCAGAGGGAGCAATATATTATTTTAATCCTTCCACTGCTACTAGTTCATGGATATGGTCAAGACCTCTTATTAAAATTATAGGTAAACATAGATTCTGTAGATAAAAATATATTTTAATTTTAATCCTCACGGTATATTAATATGTATTATAATTGAGTATAATAAAATTATGAAATTGTAAAAATAATATATTGGGAGTGATTAAAGCATGTTTCATTTTCTAAAGAAAAATTTTGAATTAACTGCCCCAATTGATGGAAAAATAATAGATTTATCACAAGTGCCAGATCAAATATTTTCAGGAAAAATGGCGGGGGATGGTGTTGCAATTGATACTACTGGGGATATAGTTTTGGCTCCTGCAGATGGAACTGTAATTCTTATACTTAAGACAGATCATGCCTTTGGAATGGTTTTAAAAAATGGAACTGAAATATTAGTACATGTGGGTGTTGATACTGTGGAATTAAATGGAGAAGGGTTAGAAAGGCTAGTAGAAGAAGGTACGTGTGTAAAAGTGGGAGATCCTATAATAAAATTAGATAGAAAATTTATAGAAGAAAAGGGATATTCTCTTATAACCTCAATCATTATAACAAATTCAGAAATCATTAAGGATATAAAATATAATGAAGGTAAAATGGTTAAGGCTGGAAAAAATCAGTTAATTATGTATAAGTTAAAGTAAAAGTAGTCAGTCTAATAATAATATTGCTTTAAATTTATAAAAAATAGAAAGTCAAAATAATTAAATTTTCGACAATATTGTTTAATAAAAATTGTTAATAAGTTGTATATAAGTATATATATTCTTATATAACCGTAGGTACAAGATTTTTATTGTCATATATAAGGGATAATTTATAATTGTATTAATCTATGAACTGACACATTTTTTTTATAGTATATGTTAATATAATTTTAATAATATCATTGCTGTAAATAATTATGGGGAGGTATTGGTTTATGGTAGTAGAGAATTTTATTTCCACTGAGGTAGTAGAAAATACAAAATATGTATATTTTTATAGATTACTTAAGGGAAAGACAGTTATCACTTATGAAAAAGAGTCAATAGAAGTTCAGTCCTATGGCATAGAGGTAGAGAGACAGGATATATTAAATGAAGAATTAGTGAATGTACAGAGAGATTGCATAGAACATATAAGTCCATACAGGCATAAAGTACATAATCTAATAAGATTATTATATGAGAATAAGGTATCACCATTACATTTAATTGATATAGCAGGTGATTATGTAGATAGATATATCTTAGATTTTGAAAGAGAAGTAAAATATATAGCAGCATATTAAATTTAATAAAAAGAGGAGAAATCCTCTTTTTTAATTATGTAAAAACATGAAATTTTGATATAATTTAGTTTCAATTGAACCTAATTTAGTATTTACTGTATCGATAAATAAATGTAATATAAGATATAATAGTATAATTTTAAAATTGCTCTGGGGGTGTATTGTATTTGATATTTGGTGTTGGAGTAGATATAGTTGAAATTAGGAGAATTAAAGAGGCTATTGAAAAACATAATACTTTTATAGATAGGATTTTTAGCAAAAATGAAATAGAATATCTTAAAAATAGAAATCTAAGACCTGAATTTGTTGCAGGTAGATTTGCAGCAAAGGAAGCTGTTGTAAAATCATTGGGTAGTGGATTTAGGGGCTTTGACTTTAAAGATATAGAAATAGACAGAACTGCTTCTGGAAGGCCAACGGTAGTGTTGAAAGGAAAAGCTAAATTAATGGCAAATAAGTATGGAAATTATAAAATCCATTTAAGCATATCTCATGGAGTAGATAATGCTATAGCTTATGCCATAATGGAGGTTGATAAAATTGAAGATAGCGACTGTAAGGATATCTAGAGATATAGATAATTATGCTATAAATCAATTTAAAATACCTGGTATTGTTTTGATGGAAAATGCAGCAATTAAGGTAATTAAAAATATAGATTTAACAAATTGCAATTCTTTCTGTGTAATATGTACCCGGGGTAATAATGGCGGAGATGGATTTGCTGTAGCAAGGCATCTTTACAGTTTAAATAAAAAAGTACAAGTGTTTTTAGTAGGGAAAGAAGAGGGCATGAGTGAAGACTGTAAAGTTAATTATACTATTTTAAAGAACCTGGGATTGAACATATATAAATTGAATTCTCAGGAAGAAATTGATACTCTTAAAAAATGTATACAAAAAAGTGATGTTACAATTGATGCATTGTTTGGAACAGGAATTTCCAGAGAAATAGTAGGAATACAAAGTTCTGTTATATCTTTGATAAATGAAAATAGCAAATATATAATTTCTATAGATATTCCTTCAGGACTTAATGGAGACACGGGAAAAGTTTTGGGAAATTGTGTAAGAGCTGATGTAACTGTAACTTTTCAATTATATAAAAAAGGATTTCTAACATATGGAAGTCATGAATTTACCGGGAAAATATTAGTTGAGGATATAGGAATCCCTAAAGCAGTTGTTGAAAAATTTAGTCTGAATTATTTTATTATTGATAGAGATTTTATTAAGAAAATTTTAAAAGAAAGAAATAAATTTGCCCATAAAGGAGATTACGGAAGAGTATTTATCATAGCGGGTTCTATGGGATTTACGGGTGCTGCCTATATATGTACAGAAGGGGCTATAAAAAGTGGAGCAGGACTTGTTACATTAGGCTGTTATGAAGATATTAGATCAATACTTAGCTCAAAACTTATGGAAGGCATGACTGTGGATTTGAGTGAAACCACAAGCTTAGAAAAAACTATAGAAAAAAGTGATGTTATTGCAATAGGTCCTGGTATGGGAACGAATAAGGATACATTAAATCTATTAGAAAAAATTATAAAAAATTTTACAAAAACCGTAATAATAGATGCAGATGGAATTAATGTTTTAAGCGGAAATCTCCATATTTTAGAAAGCAAAAAATGTTCTGTAATCTTAACTCCTCACCTGGGAGAAATGTCCAGAATTACTGGCTTAGATATTGAATATATAAAAGAAAATAGAATTGAGGTGGCAAAAAAGTTTGCGAAAGAAAAAAATGTAATATTACTTTTAAAAGGATACAATACAGTTGTTACAGATGGGAATGTGGTAGCTGTGAATTCTACAGGAAATTCATCAATGGCTTCGGGAGGTATGGGAGACTGTTTAACAGGAATAATAGCTTCTTTTATAGCTCAAAGGTATAGTCTTTTTCAAGCAGTATGTGCTGCAGCATTTGTACATGGATATTGTGGAGACAAATTATCCCAAAGTATGTTTTGTGTAAATGCAAGTCATATTTTAGAAGAATTGCCGTTTTCTATAAAGGAATTAATAGACTAATTTAAACTAAAGCATTATATGAAAAAAGTAATATAGGGAGACATAATAGAATAGATTAGTAGTGAAAAACTGTGAAATGTGGAGGTGCAAAGTGAGAAAAAAGCTAGTCCTAGGAATTATGTCTTTTGCTTTAATTATATTTTTTTCATCTTGTAATAAAAATACCAGAAATACAGAAGAAATAATATATTATTTAAAGGATTTAAACAGTTATAGCTGTAATGTAAATATGTCCATAAAAAATTCTAAAGAAGAAATAAATTATAGTGGAAAACAGTTTTATCATGTTAAATATGGTGATAGATTGGATCTTGGAAAAGATGAAATAATTTTTTATAAACAAAATAAGATAGTTGCAAAACGTATTGGAAGCGGAAACATATATAATTATAATAAAAATTTTGATAGCCTGTTCAAATTTTGCTTTATAGATCAATATATATCATTGCTCTATACTAATGAAAAAATTGAAAATTCATTTCAAAATATAAGTAATCAGCAGTATCAAGTTATACATTTGGATATACCAGGAAATAATAAAAATATAAATAAGGCAGAATTATATGTAAATGTAAAACACAATACTCCCACATATTTGATAATATATGATTCTGATGGAAAGGAGAGAATAAAAGTACATTATACTGATTTTAAAGCTAATCCAGAATTGGGAGAAGATGTGTTCAATATAAATTAGTTTTTATTTAGGCATTTTTTAATTCCCATAATATATTCACATTCATAATAAAAAAGGTATATAATTTTAGTATGTTTTTATTTTTTAATAAAAGCTGTTTCTTATTAATCTACTAAATAAAATTATAATGGATGGGATGGGATGGTATATTATGTTTCAAAAGTATAGACCTGTATGGGAAGAGATTAACTTAGATAACCTTGTATATAATATAGGTCAAATAAAATCTAAAATAGGAAATAAGGAATTAATAGGTGTTATTAAGGCTGATGCCTATGGTCATGGAGCTGTAGAAATTGCAAAAGTGTTACTAGAAAATGGAGTAAGTAGACTTGCTGTAGCGATTTTAGATGAGGCAATAGAGCTTAGAAAAAATAAAATTAAAGTTCCTATAATGGTTCTTGGTATAATACCACATGCATTTTTAGATGAAATAATGAATTATGATATAGAACCTATAGTACCTTCTTATAGTTATGCTAGTAAGTTATCTAAATTAGCTGAAAGTAAGGATAAAAAAATAAAAGTACATATTGCACTAGATACGGGAATGGGTAGAATAGGATTTTCCATAGACCCAAACAGTGTAGAAGAAATAGGTAAAATAAGTAAATTGCCCAATATAGAAATACAGAGTTTATTTTCACATTTTTCTACAGCAGATGAAACAGATAAGGCATATAGCTGTGAACAATTTAAAAAGTATAAATTATTATATGAGGAATTAGTAAAGAAAAATGTGAAAATAAACATGAGAACTATATCAAATAGTGCAGCTATAATGGAATTGCCTGATACTTACTGTGATTTAGTTAGACCTGGCATAATAATGTATGGGTATTATCCATCTACGGAAGTAGACAAGAATAATTTGAGTATAAAACCCATAATGACTTTAAAAGCTAATGTAGTTTATGTAAAAGTACTAGAATCAGGAAGTTATATTGGATATGGAAGAAAGTTTAAATGTAATAGAAAAAGTGTAATAGCTACATTACCTTTAGGGTATGCAGATGGATACACTAGAAGGTTATTTGGCAAAGCAAAGGTCATAATCAATGGAAAATTTGCTCCAGTAGTGGGGAATATATGCATGGATCAATGCATGGTAGATGTAACGGATGTAGGTGAGGTTAATATAGGAGATGAAGTTGTACTTATAGGTGAAAAAGATGGATTAAAATTTAATGCAGATGATATAGCTGAAATCACTGGAACCATAAGTTATGAAGTGCTTTGCATGATAGGTAGAAGAGTTCCAAAGTTATATATAAAGGGAGGGGAGGTAGTTAAGATTAAAAATTATGTAATATCAAGTGATTCTTAGGTTATGTCACTGAAGATAATAATACTTGCATATAGTCTTTAAAACAATTGTTTTGTGAAATATAATTATTGAAATAATTACGTTTTACGTGTCAAGAAACTGTATCATTTCCTTTAGCAGAATTAAAGTAGCTTGAAGTGTATATTGTAGAGTTGTGAATATAAATTTGAAAGTTGGTATAATATATAATATAATAATTAATTAGTAGAATAAAAAATTTATCTGGAATATATAAATACAAATTTTTATGTAGTATAAGTTTTATTACACTTTATTTTATACTAGGAAGATGTGTATTTTTATAATTTGAAAGTAAATACATATATACATAAATTAATATCTAAAATTTTACATAATAAATTATAATATGCTTAAATAGAGACGTATAAAGGATTATATTAAATATTTATGAAGATAAAAAGCCCTATGTAAAAAATTACAAGTAGAAAAATGATGAAATTATAGATAATTTCTTTGACACAATTATAGATTTGGTAATATAATTGGTTTGTATATATCTTTCGCTTAGGGTAATAGGAGGTATTAATTTGTATATGTCAACTTCAAAAAGATTAGTAATAAACCTCTCAGAAACACTATATAATGAATTCAACAAGGCACTCAAAGAAGATTGCAAAAAAAGAAGTGAATTTATTAGGGAAGTTATCATATTATATATTAGTGAGAAAAAAAGGTTAAATAAAATATCAGAAATGGAAAAAGGGTATAGGGAAATGGCGCAGCTTAATCTTGAATTCGCAGAAATGGGCTTTGCAAGTGACATGAAAGAATTTAAAGAATATGAAGCGAAGCTTTCGGAGAGTGATTTGCAAGATGACAACAATAGTGAAAAGAGGAGATATATTTTATGCTGATCTAAGTCCAGTGGTTGGATCTGAACAGGGAGGGGTAAGGCCTGTTATAATAATACAAAATGATGTAGGCAATAAATACAGTCCTACAGTAATTGTTGCAGCGATTACCTCTCAGATAAATAAGGCAAAACTTCCAACACATGTAGAAATATCATCAGAAGCCTATGGACTTAACAAAGATTCAGTAGTATTGCTTGAACAAATAAGAACTTTAGACAAAAGAAGATTGAAGGAAAAGATTGGCCATATGACAGATGTTGACATGGAAAAAGTAGATGGAGCACTTTTAGTAAGTGTTGGACTTCAATAAATATTCATATATAATTAATTGTGTGCCAATAATTTTAATTTTATAAATAACTTTACCGATATAAACCCCTGTGTTAAACCACAGGGGTAAAGTTTTGTGTGGTTTTTGTATATAAAAATAAAATTTTATGTTAAAATAACTATAAAAAGTTTTTAGCTTATTAGGAGGTTAAGTTTGTGGAAAAAAATATAGAAAAACTTGAGAAGATTGCAGTGTCTATAAGAAAAAATATAATAAAAATGCTAACTAAAGCTGGATCAGGACATCCAGGAGGTTCTTTGTCCATAGTGGAAATTTTGACTGTTTTGTATTTTTATGAAATGAATATCAATCCACAGAATTTTAGGGATTTAAATAGGGATAGATTTGTACTGTCAAAAGGCCATGCTGCTCCTGCACTTTACAGTACCCTCGCTGAAAGGGGATATTTTAATGCGGATGAACTTCAATCCCTTAGAAAGTTAGGTTCTATGCTTCAAGGTCATCCTAACATGAATGATGTACCTGGGATAGACATGTCCACAGGCTCTTTAGGTCAAGGGGTATCTGCAGCAGTGGGAATGGCATTAGGCGGCAAAATTGACAATAAGGATTATAGAGTGTATGCCATACTTGGAGATGGAGAGCTTGAAGAAGGAGAAGTATGGGAAGCTGCTATGGCTGCAGCACATTATAAATTAGATAATCTAATTGCTTTTGTAGATGCTAATGGGCTTCAGATAGATGGACCTTGTGAGGAAGTCATGTCTGCATATCCTATTTCAGATAAATTTAAAGCATTTAAGTGGAATGTTATAGAAGCAGATGGTCACAACTTGAAAGAACTGATAGATGCAGTTGAAGAAGCCAAATCAGTTAAAGATAGACCTACTGTAATAATTTGTAGTACTATCAAGGGCAAAGGGGTTTCTTTTATGGAAAATCAGGTGGGATGGCATGGGACAGCACCTAATATAGAACAATGTGAGAAAGCTTTAAGTGAAATAGGAGGTGAAGAGTAATGTCAAATAAAATAGCAACTAGAGAAGCTTATGGAAAAATATTATTAGAATTAGGAGAAAAAAATGAAAAAATAGTGGTTTTTGATGCAGATCTCTCCAAATCCACTAAAACATGTAATTTTGGGAAAGCATATCCTGAAAGATTTATGGATATGGGTATAGCTGAATCTAATATGATGGCAGTAGCAGCAGGAATTTCTACCTGTGATAAAATACCTTTTGTAAGTACCTTTGCTATATTTGCTACGGGAAGGGCTTTTGAACAAGTAAGAAATTCAATATGTTATCCTAATTTAAATGTTAAAATATGTGCTACTCATGCAGGAATTACTGTAGGCGAAGATGGAGCATCTCACCAGTCTGTGGAGGATATATCCCTTATGAGGAGTATACCTAACATGACAGTTATATGTCCAAGTGATGCGGTAGAAACAGAAGAGACTATTAAAGCTATAGTGGAGAAAAAGGGTCCCTGTTATGTAAGGCTTGGAAGATCCGGAGTGCCTGTTATAAATGATAATAAAGATTACAAATTTGAAATTGGAAAATCAGTAAAACTGCGGGAAGGTAAGGATGCAGTGATTATAGCTACCGGTATAATGGTAGATGCAGCACTGGAGGCTTATAATATATTGGCTGAGGAAGGTATAAAGGTATCAGTTTTAAATATACATACAATAAAACCTATAGACAAAGATGAGATAATAAAGGAAGCCAGAGGAACAGGCGTTGTTATAACTGCAGAAGAGCACAGCATCATTGGAGGACTTGGTTCTGCAGTGTGTGAAGTTTTAAGTGAAAATTTACCTACCCCTGTGGTAAGAGTGGGAATAAAAGATACTTTTGGGGAAAGTGGTAAGCCTGCTGAGCTTTTGAAGGCTTATGGATTAACGGCAGAAGATATAGTTAAAGCAGTGAAAAAGGGATTGACATTAAAATAAATTATTATAAAAACGATGCTATATAATTTTATAACATCGTTTTTTAATTGAGTATCTTAAAGCAAAATATAATGTAAATTTCATTTTAATAGTTTATTTAATGTTAATAATTTTACAATTTTGGTTTTTCAGCCTTTATGATATAATAAACTTTATAATGTGACAATTTTTGAAAATGTATTAAGTATGAGGAGGTTTACATGATAGAGTTTAAAAACGTAAGTATGGTTTATAATAATAACATATTTGCATTGTCTAATATAAATTTAGAAATAGAAAAAGGTGAATTTGTTTTTTTGGTAGGCTCCAGCGGAGCGGGAAAAACTACTTTCGTAAAGGCACTTTTGAAAGAAATTCAACCTACAACTGGTGATATTATAGTTAATAATATAAATGTCACAAGTTTAAAGAGAAGGCAAATACCTTTTTATAGAAGAAAGTTAGGAGTAGTTTTTCAAGACTTTAGGTTAATACCTACACTCAATGTGTATGAAAATGTAGCTTTTGCAATGAGGGTTATAGAAGCTCCTTTAAAGGAAATAAGAAAAAAAGTACCTGTAGTATTGTCTTTAGTGGGGTTATCCAGCAAGTATAAATCATTTCCTCATGAACTCTCTGGTGGTGAACAGCA
The DNA here is from genome assembly GCF_000016505.1 of Clostridium kluyveri DSM 555. NCBI lineage: Bacteria > Bacillati > Bacillota > Clostridia > Eubacteriales > Clostridiaceae > Clostridium > Clostridium kluyveri. Next base: position 3,629,976 of record NC_009706.1, on the reverse strand, counting down.
AAGAGTTTCTTTGGCAAGGGCTATAGTAAACAACCCTTCTATATTAATAGCAGATGAACCCACGGGAAATTTAGATCCGGATACTTCCATGGATATAATGGATACCATAAATGATATAAATCATGCAGGAACTACAGTATTAATGGCAACCCATGCAAGTAGTATAGTTAATTCCATGAGGAAAAGAGTTATAGAAATAGAAAATGGTATAATTGTAAGAGATGAGCAAAGGGGTGCATACGATTATGAGGATTAGTACCATAAGTTTTTTTATAAAAGATGCTTTTAGAAGTTTAAATAGAAATAAGACTATAAGCATAGCAGCAGCGGCCACAGTAGCAGCTACGTTGTTTATATTTGGTATAGCTATACTTGCAATGCTTAATATCAAGCAGGGTATAATGGAAGTTCAATCCAAAGTAGAGGTAAAGGTTTATCTTGAAGACAATATAACTAAATCTCAAAGATCGAATATTGAAAAAAAGGTCAATTCTATAGATGGTGTAGTCAAGTTGACTTATGAGACAAAATCTGAAGCATTGAATAAATTTAAAAGCCAGTTAGGAGAACAAAATAAGTCTCTTGTAGAAGGGTTAGACAAGGACAACCCTATTCCTAGTGCGTTTATAATTAAGGTTAAAGAGCCTGAATTTGTTTCTACAGTAGTTGAAAATATAGAGGATATGCCTGGTATAGAGAGTATTCAAGATGGAAGGGGTATTGTAGATAAGATTATAGCTATAAGCAGAACTATAAAATGGGCAGGAAGCATTATACTTATAATACTGATTGGAGTTTGTTTATTCTTAATAGGAAATACTATAAGAATAACATTATATTCCAGGAGAAAAGAAATAGGAATAATGAAGTATATTGGAGCCACAGACTGGTTTATAAGATGGCCTTTTATTATAGAAGGTATTATAATAGGCTTGATAGGAGCGTTGGTTTCAAACATAATATTATATTATTTATATAAGATAGTATATAATAAAGCAGCTAATGTTTTTATAATGATTCAAATGGTTAATCCGCAATATATAATTACCAATATTTTGGGTGTATTTGCCCTGGCAGGTATAATTATAGGTGCGGTAGGCAGTGTACTATCTATCAGAAAATTTCTTGCAGTTTAGTTTTTAAAAAAATTTATCTATGGTAAATACATAAGTGGAGCATGTAGAATATTTTAATTTCTGCATGCTGATTTTATATATTCTATTGACGAAGTATTAATAATAGTGGTGCAAATTTATTTTTTTTAGTGTTATAATTATTTAAGATTTACATAAATACTATATATAGTGAATGTTTCAGAAAACGAGGTGTTAATAGATTGAGGATTAAAAGGAAATGGATAGCATATACTGTGGTTATTGTAATTATAACAAATGTTCTTACCATGTTTGGTACAGTTAGTTTTATAAAAAACGCTCAGGGAAATGCAGTGGGTAAATTTGAAAAGTTGTTTGAAGTGAGAAATCAATTATATAAATATTACTATGGTTCTATAGATGACAGCGTATTAGTTGAAGGAGCTATTAAAGGTATGACAGAATCTTTAAATGATCCATATACTGTATTTATGAATAAGAAGGAGTTTGAAAGTTTTAGTGCTCAAACTGAGGGGAATTATTATGGAATTGGAATCCAGGTTATGACGAAAGAAAATAATATTGTTGTAGTGGATGTGTTTGATAATTCTCCTGCAAAACAACAAGGAATAACTTCTGGTGATATAATACAAAAAGTGGATGGTACTACTGTAACTGGGAAAAATTTAGATAAGGCCGTATCTCTTATAAAAGGAAAAGAGAATACAGAAGTTACCCTTGCATTATATAGAGAAAGTAAAGGCAGTTTTGATGTAAAGGTTAAAAGAAAAAAAATAGATATTAATACTGTAAAAGGTGAAATGCTAAAAGATAATGTGGCCTATATCCAAATAGATATGTTTGATGAGAATACAGCAGAAAGTTTTAAAAATGAATTAAAGAAATTAAGTTCCCAGGGAATGAAATCTCTAATTGTGGATTTAAGAGATGATCCAGGAGGTATGCTAGATCAGTGTGTGGATATGGTTTCTAATTTTGTTCCAAAGGATAAGGTGATAGTTTCAACTATAGATAAATATAAAAATAAAAAGGAATATAAGTCAAAGGGAGGAGATTTTAATAATCTACCTGTGACCATACTTACCAATGAAAATACAGCTAGTGCTTCAGAAATATTTTCAGGGGCATTAAAAGACTATAAGCTTGCTACTATAGTTGGAAAAAAGACTTATGGGAAAGGGGTAGTTCAGACTATATTGGATACTGGAGATAGCACTGCACTCAAAGTTACTATATCAAAGTACTATACCCCAAGTGGCAGTGATATAAATAAAAAAGGAATAAATCCTGATGTAGAAGTGGAATATCCAGATGAGCTTAAAGAGTCCAGTTATGATAGGAATAAAGATCCACAGTTTAATAAGGCCTATGAAATAGCAAAAAATAAAGTAAAATAATTGGATTTTGGATTTAATTGTAAATATGTTTGGGATTTTTAAGTTAGGCAGACAAACTCTGTCTAATTTAATTTATTTAACTATTGTACTCATGGGTTTAAAACTAGAAAGATTTTAAAATATTAGAGAATTTTAAATTTAAGAATTTTGTTTATGGAGAGGGGAATTAATTTTAATGATACTACTGTACACATTAAAATCTGTAGCTTTTGCACTTACAGAACCATATTTGGTGCTTCTTTTGGCTATATTAGCATTTACATTGTATAGAAAAAATAAACAGACAGTCATAATGCAGCAAATGATAATTGGAGAAAAAATTAATTCTCCTTTTGAACTCACAATATCCCAAATTGTAATAGGAATTTTCGGTGGAATTCTTGTAAGTGTTATTATGTCTTATCTTGGGGTGATTTTTGATGAAAATTCAGCTATAGATTTGATATTTTTAGCATCAATAATTTTTATGTTTTTTAATCCTAGATTTATATGTTTTTCTTATTCAGGTGCAATATTGGGATTCATAAGTATTATATTGAGTGTGTTGTCACAGGAGCTTAATATAGCTAGTTTGAATTTCTTAAAAATAGATGTGGTTTCACTTATGAGTATGGTAGCTATATTACATTTAGTAGAGGGAATCTTAATCATTATAGATGGCAAAAGGGGGGCTATTCCTGTTTTTACCAGCAAGGATGGGAATATAATAGGCGGATTTGCACTTCAGAGGTATTGGGCTATTCCTATGGCTATAATTTTTATGCTTCATCCAAAGTCTATGATAGGCAGCTTTTCACAGATATCTGTTCAGGATTGGTGGCCCTTAATAAATAATTCTATACCACATAGTATTTTACAAAATGCAGTTATGGTGTTAATACCATTCTATGCAGTAATGGGATATAATAGTGTAACATTTACCCGGGATGTTAAACAAAAAACAGCTATGTCAGGAGGACTTATAATTTTGTATAGTTTAGCTTTATTTGGAATAGCACAGGCTGCTGTTTTCAATATATGGCTTAAATTTTTGGCATTGGTATTTGCACCGTTGGCCCATGAAGGAATTATGCTGCTTCAGAGAAATCTTGAAATGAAAGGTAAACCTAAATATATAAGCAGCAATGAAGGGATTATGGTATTAGCTGTAGCACCTAACTCTCCTGCTAATGAAATGGGAATTAAAAGTGGAGATCTGTTAGTGGAAATAAATAGTGAGAAAATCGAAAGTGAAGACAGAATAATGGAGATAATAAAAGAATGTTCAAATTTTATATGGTTTAAAGTAAAAAGGGTAGCTGGAAATTTTGAACAAGTTAGTTACAATAGAATGAATAAAAACAAAAGACTTGGAATAGTTTTTGTTCCTAGGAATATTCCTAAAAATAGCATGGTAGTAAAGCTAGATAAAAATAGGTTTTCAGAAATATTAAATAAAATAAAAAACAAGGATAAGGATGATTAATAAATGGGAAAATTTAAAGTGCATTCTCAATTTAGCCCTACGGGAGATCAACCACAGGCCATAGAAAGTATATCCAGCCGTATTTTTAAAGGAGATAAATTTCAAACATTGCTTGGAGTTACTGGCTCTGGCAAAACATTTACTATGGCAAATATAATAGAAAAAGTGCAAAAACCCACACTGGTACTTGCTCATAATAAAACTCTGGCGGCACAGCTTTGTTCAGAATTTAAAGAGTTTTTTCCAGAGAATTGTGTGGAGTATTTTGTATCTTATTATGATTACTATCAACCAGAAGCATATATAGCTCAAACAGATACTTATATAGAAAAAGATGCATCTATAAATGATGAAATTGACAAATTAAGGCATTCTGCTACTTCTGCACTGCTGGAAAGAAGGGATGTAATAGTAGTTGCCTCTGTATCCTGTATCTACGGGTTAGGAAATCCAGAGGAGTATAAAAAATTGACTTTATCTTTAAGACAGGGAATGATAAAGAATAGAGATGAAGTACTTAAAAAATTAGTAGAGATACAATATGAGAGAAATGATTTAAACTTTATAAGAGGTACTTTCAGGGTAAAAGGAGATACTGTAGATATATTTCCTGCTTCTTCTGCAGAACGTGGTATACGTGTAGAGTTCTTTGGAGACGAAATTGATAAAATACGGGAATTTGATGTGTTAACAGGATCAACCCTTGGAATAAGAAAACATGTTTCCATATTCCCTGCATCCCACTTTGCCACTTCACGAGAAAAATTGGAGATATCCATAGGAAAAATAGAGGCAGAATTAGAGGAAACACTTAAAAAACTTATAGCTGAAGATAAATTACTGGAAGCCCAGAGGTTAAAACAGAGAACTAATTTTGATATAGAGATGATGAGGGAAATAGGCTATTGCAGTGGTATTGAGAATTATTCCAGAATATTAGATGGAAGATCAAAAGGAAGTCCTCCTCAAACTCTCATAGACTATTTCCCAAAAGATTTTCTATTATTCATAGATGAAAGTCATGTTACCCTTCCTCAAGTAAAAGCTATGTATGCAGGAGATAGGTCTAGAAAGGAATCTTTAGTAGAGTATGGTTTTAGATTGCCTTCTGCTTTTGACAATAGGCCTTTAAAATTTCAGGAATTTGAGAAAAAATTAAATCAAGTAGTGTTTGTAAGTGCAACTCCTGCAGAATATGAATTGAACAATTCTGAAAATATAGCGGAACAAATATTAAGACCTACAGGATTATTGGATCCTGAAATTTTAGTAAAACCCATTAAAGGTCAAATTGATGATCTCTATAATAATATACAAGAAACTATACATAGAGGATATAGAGTGCTTGTTACTACTCTTACTAAGAAAATGGCAGAAGATTTAACAGAGTATTTTAAAGATATGGATGTAAAGACCAGATATCTCCATTCCAGTATAACTACTATAGATAGAATGAAAATAATAAGGGATTTGAGAAAAGGAGAATTTGATGTATTAGTAGGAATTAACTTACTGCGGGAAGGACTTGATATACCGGAAGTTGCACTAGTTGCAATTTTAGATGCGGATAAGGAAGGATTTTTAAGGTCAGAGAAATCTCTTATACAGACCATAGGAAGAGCAGCGAGAAATTCTGAAAGTAAGGTTATAATGTATGCAGATACCATTACAAATTCTATGGATAAAGCTATAAGTGAAACTAAAAGAAGAAGACAGATACAAATAGAGTATAATAAAAAGAACGGCATAAAGCCTAGAACTATTAATAAGGCCATTAGAGAAATAATAGAGTCTACTATGATTTTAGAAGAAGAAGAGACATATAATACTTTAGAAGAAGCTGTAAAGGCAGACCATAAAAAAGTGGAGGAACTTATTAAAGAGTATGAAAAGCAAATGGCTGCAGCGGCTAAGGAATTGAGGTTTGAGGAAGCAGCTAAATTAAGAGATAAGATTGCAAAGTTAAAAAAACAGAAAAAACAAAATATCTATAAATAACTAAATTATCTAAGGAGTAAAATTAATGAAAAATAGCATAGTGATAAAAGGTGCTAAAGTTCACAATTTAAAAAATGTAGATTTGACATTACCTAGAGATAAATTCATAGTGTTCACTGGACTTTCAGGTTCGGGAAAGTCTTCTTTAGCTTTTGATACATTATATGCAGAAGGGCAGAGAAGATATGTGGAATCTTTATCTGCATATGCGAGGCAATTTTTAGGACAAATGAATAAACCAGAAGTTGAATATATACAAGGATTGTCACCAGCCATATCTATAGATCAGAAGACAACCAGTAGAAATCCTCGTTCTACTGTAGGAACCGTTACTGAAATATATGATTATTTAAGATTATTGTATGCTCGTATAGGAGTGCCACACTGCCCCAAATGCGGTAGGAAAATAACACAGCAGACCATAGATCAAATGGTAGACAGGGTTATGGCTATGGACGTGGGAACTAAGATACAAGTTCTTTCTCCTATGGTAAGAGGGCGTAAAGGAGAGCATGTAAAAATTCTGGAGAACATAATTAGAAGTGGATTTGTAAGGGCCAGAATTGATGGAAATATAGTAGACCTTCAAGATGAAGAAGTAAAGCTTGAAAAAAACAAAAAGCATGTTATTGAAGTAATAGTAGATAGGATTGTAATAAAAGAAGAAATAAGAAGCAGACTGGCAGATTCTATAGAGATGGCACTGAAACTGTCGGAGGGAACAGTTATTATAAATATCATTGCAGGGGAAGATATTTTATTTAGTGATAAATTTGCATGCCCAGATTGTGGAATAAGCCTGGGAGAAATTACTCCAAGAACTTTTTCCTTCAATGCTCCTTTTGGCAAGTGTGATACCTGTGATGGACTTGGCACATTACTTGAAATAGATGATAATCTCATAATACCTAATAGGAAGAAGAGTATATTAGAGGGAGCCGTAATGTGCTGGGGAGAAGGAAGTCTAAAAGAAGACTCCTGGACTTTTAGTATATTGAAAGCTTTATCTGGTAAATATAATTTTAAGTTAGATACTCCTGTGGAAAAATTGGATTCTAATATTTTAGATATATTACTTCATGGGTTAAAGGGAGAGAAGATAAGAGTCAAATATAAGAAAGAAAACAGAGTGGTAGAGTTTAATCATTCTTTTGAAGGAATAGTAAATAATTTAAAGAGAAGGTATATGGAAACAAATTCAGATTATATAAAAAGAGAAATAGAAAATTATATGAGCCATAATCCATGTCCCAAATGTAAAGGAGCAAGGCTGAAACCTGAAGTCCTTGCAATTACAGTAGGAGAAAAGAATATCTTTGAATTATGCAGTATGTCTATAAAAGATGAGTTAAGATTTTTTAAAGAAATAAAATTATCTGAGAAAGATACTATTATAAGTGAGCAGATATTGAAAGAAATAAATTCTAGGCTGGAATTTTTAATAGATGTGGGACTGGATTATTTAACTTTATCTAGAACAGCAGGAACTTTATCAGGTGGAGAAGCTCAGAGAATAAGACTTGCTACACAAATAGGATCTAGTTTGGTAGGAGTGCTCTATATACTAGATGAGCCAAGTATAGGACTTCATCAGAGAGATAATGACAGACTAATTTCCACTTTGAAACATTTAAGAGACCTTGGAAATACAGTTATAGTTGTAGAACATGATGAAGATACTATAAGAGAATCGGATTTCATAGTAGATATAGGACCAGGAGCAGGGGAACATGGAGGGGAAGTTGTTGCTTGTGGAAGTGTTTTAGATATTATAGAATGTGATGCTTCTATAACAGGTCAGTACTTAAGCGGTAAGAAAAAAATAGAGGCACCAGAGTACAGGAGAGAAGGAAATGGTAAATTTATAAAGGTAATAGGAGCCAGAGAAAATAATTTGAAAAATGTAAGTGTGGAATTTCCGCTTGGGGTATTTAATTGTGTTACTGGAGTATCTGGTTCTGGAAAGAGTACTTTAGTAAATGAAGTATTATATAAGGCACTACATAAAAAATTAAACAATTCAAGGCATAATCCTGGAAAGCATGAAGATATTTTAGGGATGGAAAATATAGATAAGGTAATAAATATAGATCAAAGTCCCATAGGAAGAACTCCAAGGTCAAATCCTGCAACTTATACAGGGGTATTTGATATAATAAGACAGGTGTTTTCGAATACTAATGAGGCTAAAATGAGAGGATATAAACCAGGGCGATTTAGTTTTAATGTAAAAGGGGGAAGATGTGAAGCTTGCAGTGGCGATGGAATAATAAAAATAGAAATGCAGTTTTTGTCAGATGTATATGTTCCCTGTGAAGTATGTAAAGGTAAAAGATATAATAGAGAAACACTAGAAGTTAAATATAAGGATAAAAATATCGATCAGATACTTAATATGACTGTAGAAGAATCGCTGAAGTTTTTTGAAAATATACCGAGAATAAAAAATAAATTACAGACTTTAATGGATGTAGGGCTTGGATACATTAAATTAGGTCAACCATCAACACAGTTATCTGGAGGGGAAGCTCAGAGAATTAAATTAGCTTATGAACTATCTAAGAGAAGTACGGGAAAAACCATATATATATTGGATGAACCTACTACAGGACTTCATATAGATGATGTAAGTAAACTTATAAATATACTTCAGAGAATTGTAAATGCAGGAAATACAGTAGTTGTCATAGAGCATAATTTAGATGTTATAAAGTGTGCAGATTACATCATTGATCTTGGACCTGAAGGAGGAGATAAGGGTGGAACTATTCTCTGTACAGGTACCCCGCAGCAGGTAGCTGAAAATAAAGACTCCTATACAGGACAATATCTAAAAAAGATGTTATAATTTACGTAAAGACTAGCTGCTGTACTGATGATGCTAGTCTTTACAGGTGTTAAGGGAGGATATTTTTAAATGGATCTAAGTAAATTAAGTATGATTTTTAAAATCGTGATTATAGGTATAGTTTATATTATAATATTTTGGGCATTAAGAATAATGTATAAAGATATAAAAAATGGAGGTAAGAGAAATAGAAAACTAGTTAGAAAATCCTTTGGACTTGAAGTAGTTAATCCAGGTAAAAACTCAAATCTTAGAAGAGGTGCTGTAATTCCTGTAAGAAGAGAAGTGACTATAGGAAGGAAAAATGATAATCAGCTTATATTGGAAGATCCGTATACATCAGGTCACCATGCCAGAATTTATATAAAAAATGCGAAAGATTGCGTATTAGAAGATCTTGGAAGTACCAATGGAACTCTTTTGAATGGCAAAAAATTAAGAGGAAAGCATTATCTAGCTCCTGGTGATGAAATTAAAATTGGAAATACAGCTTTTAAAGTTATAGGATAGTTTGATTAAACACTGTTGAAATAGAAATTTTACTATAATATTTATAGGTGGTGGATATATTGGATACTACTAGAGACGAGAAGAAACTACTAAGATATACATATTTGTTATGTTTTATCTGTTTCTTGAACTTAGCAATAATAAAGCAGCCTTTCGATAAAGGAGCCATGGTAATGGCAGTTGTGGTCTGCTTATTAATAGGATATTCTTATTTTGTAATAAGAAAGTTTTTTTCTGATGGAGATAAATACATATTTATTTTTTCAAGCATATTATCAGTTATAGGTATGGTGATGTTGTATAGAATAGATATGACAGTTGCCATTAAACAGATAATATGGTTTGCAATCGGGGTAACAGGCTTTATACTTATTGTAGTTTTAATGCCGGATACCAGCAGATTTAGCAAGTATAAATACATATATTTAATATGCACATTGATATTTATGGGAATGGGTACAGTTGTGGGTAGTGCTACAGGAAATGAAATAAATGGTGCTAAAAACTGGGTGAGTTTAGCGGGAATTCAATTTCAGCCTTCGGAATTTGCAAAACTGTTTTTAGTGGCATATTTGGCATCAGATTTAAAAAACTATAAAAATTTTAAAAATCTAATAGTACCAGGTATAGTAGTAATGATATCTTTGGCTTTTATGGTACTTCAGAAGGATTTGGGTTCTGCCCTTATATTTTTTGGAATAGCTGTAACCATGCTTTATATAGCTACTTCTAAATTCAGGTATGTACTAATTTGTTTTTTACTTTCATCTGGAGGAGCTTTCCTCAGTTATAAGCTATTTAATCATGTTAGAACTAGAATTATGATATGGAAGGATCCCTGGCCCTATGCCACCAATGAAAGTTATCAAATTGTACAATCTATGTTTTCTATAGCCTCTGGAGGTCTTACAGGTACAGGCTTAGGGCTTGGACATCCAGAATATGTCCCTATTAATACTACGGATTTTATATTTGCGGTGCTCTGTGAGGAATTAGGAATATTAATAGGTTTTTCTATAATAATATTGTATTTTTTATTATTTTATAGGTGCATGAGGGCTGCAGTATATGGCAATGATGAGTTTTCCAGACTTCTTGCGGTAGGTTATAGTGCAATGATAGCATCTCAGGTTTTAGTTATAGTGGGAGGAGTTATGAATGCAATTCCTCTTACAGGTATAACTCTTCCACTGGTGAGTAGGGGAGGTAGTTCAATGCTTATAACATTTTTTTCTTTAGGCATAATACAGAAGATATCGGAAGAAGGTAGGTAGTAAGATGAATGACATATTGAATAATATAAAAAAGGTAATGATGGTTTTTTTAATATGTTTCATAGCACTCATTTCTTATATGACTTATTTTGAGATGGCTATTGGACCTAATATAGTGAATAATGCTTATAACAGAAGATTGTGGATAAAGAGGAATGAAGTGCTTAGAGGAACTATATATGATAGGAATGGGAATGCTCTTACTAAAAGTGAACCTATAGATCAAGAAAATCAAAAAAGAGAATACACCGGAGGTGCAATGTTTGCCCATGCACTAGGCTATGTAGACATCAAGTATGGAATTACAGGACTTGAAAGAAAGTATGATGAGGAATTAATGTCTACAAATATTAAGGATAGTATAAAAAGCCTTATTGAGAATAAAGGAAAAACTCAAAAAAAAGTTGGTAATAATTTAAAAACAACTTTGGATCTAGAGACACAGAAAGCAGCTTATGATTTATTGGGAGACAACAAGGGCGCTGTAGTAGCACTAAATCCTAAAACTGGAGAAGTAATAGCTATGGTATCAAAACCATCTTTTGATCCAAATGATTTAGGAACTACTTGGGAGCAGTTGAATAAAGACGAAAATAGACCTCTCATAAATAGGGCTACAGCAGGACTTTATCCACCAGGATCTACTTTTAAAACCATAACTGCCATAAGTGCCTTAGAGAATATAAGTGGAATTCAGGGAAGATATTTTCAGGATACCGGAGAGTTATATATAGGAGGAGATTATACTCTTCATAATTTTCAAGGAGAAGTTTTAGGGAGTATTAATTTTAAAGATGCCTATACTCATTCTAGTAATGTATATTTTGGCTCTCTAGGTCTTGAACTTGGGAATGAAAAATTAAAACAAACTGCAGAAAAATTTTTCTTTAATAAGGAAATTCCTGCAGATGGTATACCAGTAGAACCTAGTAAATTTCCTGAATTAAAATCTTATGAAAAAGGAAGTATAGCCCAGAGTGCCATAGGACAGAGCAGCGATTTGGCAAGTCCTCTTCAAATGGCAGTGGTTACAAGTGTTATAGCGAATGGCGGAGTCTTGATGAAACCTCATCTGGTAAGTGATGTGACAAATAGTCAGGGAGAAGAAGTAAAGAATATACAACCGGAACAAGTAGGTCAGATAATTTCTTCAGATGTAGCTTCTACAATGAAGGATTTAATGAGATCTGTAGTAGAATCAGGAACGGGAACTAATGCTTCTGTAGAAGGTGTGGAAGTGGCAGGAAAGACTGGAACAGCAGATAATGAATCACAAGGGAGAAATTCCGCTCCCCATGCCTGGTTTATAGGATTTGCACCCTATGAGGATCCACAGGTAGCAGTGGCGGTAATTGTAGAGAATGGAGGACAAGGAGGAAAACTAGCTGCTTTCATAGCATCAGAGGTGATAAGGATTGCACTTCGAAAATAGTTAAAATTTAAATTTTTATCGGGAAATTTCATAGTAAAAGATAAAGTTTCTCTAAATTTAATGTTATAATATAGGTATTTAAAAAGTCGTTAAATGGAAATTTGATATTATAATTGTTTTTAAAGGAGAAAATATGAAAGGTAAAACTCATGCAGGTGTTGGAGTAGTTACTTTTTTATCTGCTTATGATATGCTTCCCGGAAAGTTTAACTATATTGGTATACTTGTAGTGATATTTGCATCCATACTCCCAGATATAGATCATCCAAAAAGTATAATAAATAAATATATACTTCCTTTTAGAAATAAGCTTACTAAAATTGTTTTTTATAGTTGTTTAGGAACAATATTGCTTTGGTACGATTATTTATATAAAGGGGAACCTGTAATTAAGGCTGTTGGCATATCATTTTTTATAATAGCTTTATCTACTCACAGAAATGGATTAACTCATAGTTTAACGGGCATGATAATGTTTTCCTTTATTATAGGATATTTAGGGAATATGTATAATTTACATTATTTAGTATATTATTTTATTATAGGTTATGGAATGCACCTATTATGTGATATGATTACAGATAGAGGAGTACCATTATTTTATCCTTTTAAAAATAAAAAAGTCAAGATGCCTTTAACTTACAAGACTAATTCTAAAATTGGCTGTACTATAGAAGAACTTTTAATGATATTCGGGCTTTTATTTACTATATATAAACTTCCAGTTATATATAAATAATCTTAGGAGTGAATTTAGTGTTTGATTTTGAGCAGCAGTTAAAAATATTGCCGGATAAACCTGGAGTATATTTAATGAAAAATTCTTTAGGAGAAGTAATATATGTAGGAAAGGCAAAGATTTTAAAAAATAGGGTTAGACAATATTTTCAGAAGTCTAAAAATCATTCTGAAAAAGTAAGAACAATGGTTAAACATATTTCAGAGTTTGAGTATATAGTTACAGATTCTGAGATGGAAGCTCTTGTATTAGAGTGTAATTTAATAAAAAAATACAGACCTAGGTACAATATATTGTTAAAAGATGATAAAATATATCCACTTATAAAGATAACTTTAAATGAAGATTTTCCAAGGATAATATGTGCCAGAAATAAGATAAAAGACGGGGCAAAATATTTTGGACCCTATATAAGTACGGGGGCAGTTTATGAAACCATGGAGGTTATAAAGAAAATATTTCCTATAAGGGACTGCAAGCTTAACATAAAAAAAGGAAATGTAAAAGTTAGGCCTTGTCTAAATTATCATATAGGATTGTGCAAGGCACCTTGTACTGGCCATATCAGCAAAGAAGAATATGGGAAAATTATATCTGGAGTTATGGATTTTTTATCAGGAAAGAACAAAGATATAATTAGAAAACTAAAAGAAGATATGGATACTTTATCTGAAAATATGGAATTTGAGAAGGCAGCGGAACTGAGAGACAAGATTTTTGCATTAGAAAAGATTATTGAAAAACAAAAAATAACCACTGGCGGTTTTGAAGATGAAGATTTTATAAATATACACTCTGATGAAAAAGATAGCTGTATTCAAGTGTTTTTCTCAAGGACGGGAAAAATAATAGGAAGGGAACATTTCATTATAGAGGATACACAGGATCTTCCTAAGGGGGAAATAGTAGCAAACTTTATCAAGGAATTTTATGGAGGTACAGCATATATAGCAAAAACCATATATGTACCGGAAATTTATGATGTTCAATTATTGGAAGATTGGCTTAGTATTAAAAAGGATTCTAAGGTATATATTAAAATACCCCAAAAAGGTGATAAAAAGGCAATTTTAAATTTAGTAGAAAAAAATGCCAGGACCACTTTACAAAACTTTAAATTGAAATTCATTCAAGATAAAAAAATGTATGAAACATCCCTGGAAGAACTTATGGAAATACTTAATCTGGATGATATACCGCATAGGATAGAAGCCTATGATGTATCTAATATTCAGGGGGTAGATTCTGTAGGTACCATGGTGGTCTTTGAAAATGGAAGGCCAAAGCATAACGATTATAGGAGATTCAAAATCAATGAGGTAAAGGGAGCCAATGATTATGAAAGCATGAAAGAGATCCTAAGAAGAAGGTTCCAAAATGGCATGGAAGAAATAAAGAGAATAAAAGAAAGAAAATTAGAGTTTAGTGCAGGAAAATTTAGCTTTTTTCCTGATTTGATTCTTATGGATGGAGGAAAAATTCAAGTAAGTGCAGCTCTTGAAGTATTAAAAGAATTTAACATAGATATAACTGTATGTGGCATGGTAAAGGACGACAAGCATAGAACTAGAGGACTTATTTATAGAAACGAAGAAATGCCATTAAATAGGAACTCTAATATAATTAAACTCATTACCCGAATACAGGATGAAGTTCACAGATTTGCTGTGACTTATCATAGAAGTCTTAGAAGTAAGAGGGTACTTCATTCTGTATTAGAGGATATACCCAATGTAGGGGTTAAAAGAAGAAAAGAGCTTTTAAAGAGATTTTTAAGTGTAGAAAATATAAAAAAAGCAAGTATGGAGGAGCTTATAAGTACCCCCTCTATAGATATGCGTACGGCAGAAAGCATAATTTCTTATTTTAGAGGATATAAAAGCTAAATAAATTTAGTTTTATATGGCAATATATTTTTATAATATAATATATTATAATTAACTGTATTAAATAAATATGAAAATTGTAGATTAAATAATGCAGCAGTTATTGTATTGCTGATTTTAGGAGGAGTATATCTAAATATTGATTAAGAATTATACATACATTATACTGAGTATAGTACATAATTTTAATTTTCGAGGAGAATATTTACGATGAATAAGTTTGAAGATTTTGCTATAAAGTTAAGAGAGATATTGGATATAGAGGACATAAAAATAGATGAGCCTATGAAAGAACATACTTCATTTAAAGTAGGAGGACCTGTAGATATATTACTTACCCCTAAACATTTCAACCAGGTAGTAGATGTGGTGAAATTATGTAAAAAAGAAAATATACCTTATTATATAATGGGAAATGGCTCTAATTTACTGGTAAAAGATGGTGGTATAAGGGGAGTAATGATCAAGCTCGTAAAGTTAAACAAAATTCAGGTTAAAGGAAATAAAATCATTACAGAAAGTGGTGTATCATTAAAGGATATTTCAACCACAGCATTAGAAAACTGTTTAACAGGATTTGAGTTTGCCTGTGGAATACCAGGAAGTGTGGGTGGTGCAGTTACTATGAACGCAGGCGCCTATAATGGAGAAATTTCAAATGTAATAGAAAGTGCTAAAGTTATATGTAATAGTGGAGAAATTATAGTACTTAATAGAGAAGAAATGGAACTTGGGTATAGAATGAGTTCTATATTAAAAAATGGATATACCATTTTGGAAGTTACATTTAATCTGGAAAAAGGCAATAAAGAAAATATAATGAATCGTATAGAAGACTTAAGCAGAAGAAGAAATGAAAAACAACCTTTGGAGTATGCTTCAGCAGGAAGCACCTTTAAAAGACCCCAGGGACATTTTGCTGCAAAGCTCATAGAAGACAGTGGCTTAAAAGGAGAAAGTGTAGGAGATGCACAGGTATCTGAAAAACACTCAGGTTTTATAATAAACAAAGGAAATGCTACTGCAAAAGATATTTTGACTTTAATATCTATTGTACAGGATAGGGTAAGGCAAAACTTTGATATAGATTTATATACTGAAGTTAGAATTATAGGGGAAGACTAGGTAGAGGTAAGACATTAAAGCTGGAGGATTAGTGTATATTGCACTGGATTCTCCTTTTTAGTTATATTTATTGTAGTAGATTGGTATGTTATAATTAAGAAATAAATACGTACTATAATTGTGAATTTGATATGACTAAATAAAATATTGCTCATGGAGGGATGTAACTGTGAGATTTGTTATAGTAACAGGATTGTCTGGAGCAGGGAAAACTCAAGCTATAAGAAATTTAGAAGATTTAGGATTTTTTTGTGTAGATAATTTACCCCCTACACTAATACCTAAATTTGCAGAGGCCTGTTATCAAACTGATGGAAAAATTGACAAGATAGCTCTTGTTATAGATATAAGGGGAGGACAGTTTTTTGATGATATATTTGAAAGCTTAAATTATCTACAAAAACAAGGATATAAATATGAAATATTATTTTTAGATGCTTCAGATGAAGTACTGATTAAAAGATTTAAGGAATCTAGAAGAAAACACCCTCTGGCACCTGATGGCAGAATCTTAAATGGAATACTTATGGAAAGAAGTAGACTTAGAGAAATAAAAGATAGATCAGATAACATAATAGATACATCTAAACTGGCAACAAGAGAACTCAGAGAAGAGATAACGAGGATATATTCCGAAGAAGGCCAAATGGAGACTCAATTGATAGTTACTGTGCTTTCTTTTGGATTTAAATATGGTATACCTGTTGATTCGGATTTGGTATTTGATGTGAGATTTTTACCTAATCCTTTCTATATTCCTGAACTTAAAAATCATTCCGGCAGAGATAAAATCGTAGTTGACTATATAATGGACTTTAAGGAAACTGTTAAGTTTATAGATAAATTGGAGGATATGCTTGAATTTCTAATACCAAATTATTTGAAGGAAGGTAAAAGACAGCTTATTGTATCTATAGGATGTACAGGGGGGAGACACCGTTCTGTGACTATTGCAAATACGATTTATAACAGATTAAAAGATAATGGCCATAGAGTGAATATAGACCACAGGGATATAGAAGAAGATATTAAAGGTGGTAAAAAGCTATGAAGATTATAGATTGGTTTAGACCTGGCATTAAGGTTAAAAGATGGGTTATGCTGGGGGCTATGGGAGTACTTTTTATAATATTTGGGGTAATTGAGTTTATAAATAGAAGATTCTATAGTTTTTATTATATATCTTTTTATATATTCTTGATGGTATCAGGAATTTTTGTAGTATATATTTCTGTAACTCAGGGAATGAGATCTATAATAGCCCTTATAAATAAGGGATATTTGAGTGTATCTTTAGATTCTAAGAAGTTAGAAAACTTAATATATGAGAAACGTTTATTAGTCAAGGGGCCTAAAATTGTTGCTATAGGGGGAGGCACTGGCCTTTCTACTATGCTTAGAGGTCTTAAGTATTATACTTCAAATATAACAGCTATAGTTACCGTGGCAGATGATGGAGGGGGTTCTGGAGATCTTAGAGAGGATCTTGGAATGCTTCCCCCTGGAGATATAAGAAACTGTATAATGGCCCTTGCAGATACGGAGCCTCTTATGGAAGAACTTTTACAATATAGATTTAAAGATGGAAGGCTGAAGAATCAGAGTTTTGGCAATTTATTTCTAGCAGCTATGGATGGCATATCAGGAAACTTTGAAGAGGCTGTTCATAAAATGAGTTCTGTGCTTGCGGTAACAGGAAGGGTAATGCCAGTTACCTTAGATAATTTGGTCTTAAAGGCAAGATTAAAGAATGGCACTGTAGTATCTGGAGAATCCAATATTCCCTATCAGGCTACTGTTCAAAATACCTGTATAGATAAAATATTCATAGAACCTGAAAATGCTAGGGCTTTAAGGGAAGCAGTGGATGCCATATTAGAAGCAGATGCCATAATATTGGGACCAGGAAGTCTTTATACCAGTGTAATTCCGAATCTTTTGGTAAAAGATATAGCAAATGCAGTAAGAAAAACCCCGGCTATAAGGCTGTATGTTTCAAATATAATGACCCAGCCGGGAGAAACAGATGGATTTTCCGTGGAGGATCATATAAGTACTATTTTTAAGCATGTAGGAAATGATATAATGGATTATGTTATCGTCAATGTGGGAAAAATAGATGTAGAATTAGAAGGGAAATACAAAGAAGAAGAATCCCATTTGGTAAAGATAAATGATGATAAGGTATCTTCTTTAGGCGTAAAAGTTATTGAAGGAGATTTTATAAGTATTAAAAATGGCTTAATAAGGCATAACTCTGAAAAATTAGCATCCATATTAATAGAAACTATTATGGATAAAAAGCTTTTATATGATAGAAAGAAGAGAATAGAATATTTCTATTTGTCAGAGAGGTTAAAAGAAAATAAAAAGTAAGTGGGAGAGAGATATGTCATTTTCATTGAGAGTAAAAAATGAAATTTGTAGATATAAAATTATTAGTGAAAAAGAAGCGGTGGCAGAATTATCTGCAATAATGAAAGTGAGCGGAACCTTGCTTTTAGGAGCAAATAAACAGTTTAATTTTAAAATAATTACTGAAAATGCTGCTACCGCTAGACTTATATTTAGAATATTAAAGGATAAATTTAACATACATACCAAAATACTTGTTAAAAAGAACAATTCCTTTAAGAAAAATAATGTTTATATGATAATGATGACGGAAAATATGGATGTAAAATCATTACTTAAAAAAGTGGGGATTTTAAAAGAAGAAGAGGGAGTTTTCTCTTTAGATTACAGTATACCTAAAAATATCATGGAAAGTGAACAGCTTAAAAGAGCCTATATTAAAGGGGCTTTTTTAGGAGGAGGTAGTATCAGCAACCCGGAAAAAACCTATCATCTTGAATTTGTTACCCATAACAATGAATATGCTAAAGAATTGAGTAGACTTATAAATGGATATGGGTTAAATTCTAAAGTAATACAGAGAAAAAATAGTTTTATAATTTACATTAAAGAGGGAGAACAAATAGTAGATCTATTAAATATAATAGGGGCTCATTCTTCTCTTCTTGAATTGGAGAACATAAGAATAATAAAGGAAATGAGAAATAATGTTAATAGGCTTGTAAATTGTGAAACTGCAAATTTAAGTAAAACTGTAAATGCATCTGTAAGACAATCTGAAAGTATAAAACTTATACAACGAGAAATAGGGTTAAATAGACTTCCTACTAATTTAAAAGAAATTGCACAGTTAAGATTAAAATATCCAGATGAATCCCTAAAGGAGTTAGGTGAAATGCTGACCCCAAAAGTAGGTAAATCAGGGGTAAATCATAGATTGAGAAGAATTGAAAAAATAGCGGAGGAACTAAGAAAAGAAAGGTAGGAACTTGTTGAATGTCAAAACATGAAAAGCTAATGAAATATATACTTTCATTAAAGGCTGGGACTAGAATTTCAGTTAGGAGTGTAGCCAGTGAATTGGGTGTTAGTCATGGGACTGTATATAGAGCCATAAAACATTCTGCTGATCTTGGCATAGTTACTACCATTCCTAGAGTAGGAACCGTAAGGATAGAAAAGGTTGAAAAGAAAAATATAGAAAAATTAACTTATGGGGATGTTATAAATATTATGGATGGAAATTTGCTTGGGGGAAAAGAGGGGATATATAAGATATTACATAACTTTATAATAGGAGCCATGACCATAGACACTATGAAGCAGTATATAGAAAAAGACTGTCTGGTTATAACAGGTAACAGAGAGGACGTTCAAAAACTTGCTCTTTTAAATGGGGCAGGAGTTCTTATAACAGGAGGCTTTAAATGCAGCAGTGAAATAAAGGAATTGGCAAATAGGAAATGTCTTCCAATAATATCTGCAAATTATGATACCTTTACAGTGGCAAGTATGATAAATAGAGCACTTTCAGAAAATTTGATAAAAAAAGAAATAGTTCTTGTGGAAGATATAATGCAAAATGATCCTTGTTATCTTAAGGATACAGATACGGTGCATGTATGGAAAAAAGTCATGGAAAAAGTTAATTATAAAATATATCCTGTGATAGACAACAAAAAAAGAGTAGTAGGAATTGTATCTTCAGAGGATCTGTCAAATTGTAATTCAGATAATGAACCTTTAAGTAAGATAATGAATAAAGATCCTATTGTAGTAAAACCCAAAACTACAGTGGCTTATGCAGCCCATATGATGGATTTAAAAGGACTGGAAGTATTTCCAGTGGTAAATCATAAAAAACTCATAGGAATTATAACTAAAAGAGATATAATAAAAGCACTTCATTATATGGCAAGACAGCCTCAAGTAGGAGAGACATTAGAAGATCTGATATTGAAGAAATTTCAGTGGCAGGTAAGGGATAACAAGTTTTGTTTTATAGGAAAGATAACTCCAGAGATGTTAAATGATATAGGGACAGCTTCATGGAGTTCTTTAAATATGATTTTGTCTACTATGGCCATTGTGACTTTAAGACAGAAAAGTAATGCCAATATGCTGGTAGTGGACAGTATAAGCACATATTTTATAAAACCTGTACAAATAGATAATCAGATTGAAATATATATTGATGTAATAGACCTTGGAATAAATCACTGCAAGGTAGAGGTAAATATGTTTAATAATAAGAATATAGCCGGAAAATCTATTTTGTCTGCAAGGATAATAAGAAAATAATATATTTTATAAAGCTTTGATGTGAGGTAGACTGGCGTGATGGCCGGTTATTTTTTATCTGAAGACTGTAGGGAAAATGTCATAATTCACAAATGATTTTATAAAGAAGGAGGAAGAATGTTTTAAATGGGTGATAAAAAATATAAATGGGTAAGCCTGCACCAGCATACAGAATACTCTCTCTTAGATTCTTCAGCCAAAATTTCAGAACTTATAGCCAGAGCTAAGGAATTAGAGATGGACAGCATTGCTATAACAGATCATGGGAGTATGTATGGTTGTGTGGAGTTCTATAAAGAAGCTAAAGCACAGGGAATTAAACCTATAATAGGGTGTGAAATATATGTATCCCAAAAGTCTATGTATGTAAAACAAAATAATGGGGAAAATGGGAACTATCACTTAGTACTCTTGGTAAAAAATAAAGAAGGATATAAAAATTTGATGAAAATAGTTTCTACAGCTTCTATTGAAGGATTTTATTATAAACCAAGAGTAGACCATGACTATCTAAGGGAACATAGTGAAGGGTTAATAGCATTAAGTGCCTGCATGAGTGGTGAAGTACAGGCGAATATACTGAAAGATAATATAAAGACAGCTAAGGAAATAGCTCTTTTTTACCAAAAGATATTTAAAGAAGGATTTTACCTTGAACTTCAATATCATGGTATAGAAGAACAACTGAAAATAAACCAGGAACTGATATCCATGTCAAAAGAACTTAATATTCCTTTAGTTGCAACAAATGATGTACACTATATAAGAAAAGAGGATTATAGGTCTCATGATGTTTTGCTTTGTATACAGACAGGGAAAACTGTGGACGAAGAACAGAGGATGAGATATCCTTCAGATGAATTTTATTTAAAATCTCCAGAACAAATGTATGAAATGTTTTCTCATGTGCCAGAGGCTCTGGAAAATACAGTTAAAATAGCAGACCAGTGCAGTTTTGACTATGAGTTTCACAATTCAAAACTACCTAAATTTCCTCTTAAAGAAGGTATAGACCCTTATGAGTATATGAAAGAACTGTGTTATAAGGGGCTTAAAAAAAGATATAAGAATATAGATGACAATTTAATAAATAGACTGGAATATGAGTTAGATATAATAAAGAAAATGGGATATGTAGATTATTTTTTAATAGTTTGGGATTTTATAAGTTTTGCCGTGCAAAATGGAATTATGACAGGACCGGGCAGGGGCAGCGGAGCTGGCTCAATAGTTGCATATACCCTTGGAATTACTAAAGTAGATCCCATAAAATATAACCTCATATTTGAACGTTTCTTGAATCCAGAGAGAATATCCATGCCGGATATTGATAGTGACTTTTGTTATGAGAGAAGAGGGGAAGTCATAGATTATGTAGTGGGAAAGTACGGTAAAAACAATGTATCACAAATTGTAACTTTTGGAACCATGGCCGCCAGAGCATGTATAAGAGATGTGGGAAGGGCAATGAATTACCCTTATGGAGAAGTAGATAGAATAGCTAAAATGATTCCTACAATCTTAAATATAACTATAGATAAGGCCCTTGAAATTAATCCTGAACTTAAAGGAGCCTATGAAGAGGAGCTTAGAACTAAAGAGTTAATAGATGTAGCAAGAGCGCTTGAAGGACTTCCAAGACATACGTCTACCCATGCGGCAGGAGTGGTTATAGCTTCAAAACCTTTAGTAAATTATGTACCCCTCCAGAAAAATGAAGGTAATATAGTAACTCAATTCACTATGAATACATTAGAGGAACTTGGTCTCTTAAAAATGGACTTTTTAGGACTTAGAACCTTGACAGTTTTAAGGGATGCTCTAACCATGATTAAAGAAAATAAGGGAAAAAGCATTGATTTAGATAACATAGATTATGATGATAAAGCAGTGTATGATATGATAGGACAGGGAAAAACTGTAGGAGTTTTTCAACTTGAATCTCCGGGAATGACCTCTTTCATGAAAGAATTGAAACCAGATTCTCTGGAGGATATAATAGCCGGAATCAGCCTTTATAGACCGGGACCTATAGCTGAAATACCAAAATATATTAAAAATAAAAATAGTGTTCATGAAATTAATTATGTAACCCCCCAGCTTGAACATATACTATCTGTTACTTATGGGTGCATGGTGTATCAAGAACAGGTAATGCAGATTGTAAGAGATCTGGCAGGTTACTCCATGGGAAGAAGTGATCTGGTAAGGCGTGCAATGTCTAAGAAAAAGCACCATGTTATGGAAGAGGAAAGGCGTAACTTTATATATGGAATAGTAGATGAAAATGGAAAAGTAGAAGTACCTGGATGTATAAGAAACGGCATATCTGAAAAGGCTGCCAATGATATATTTGATTCCATGATAGATTTTGCATCCTATGCATTTAACAAATCACATGCTGCTGCTTATGCTGTAGTGGCATTCCAGACAGCATATCTAATGCATTATTATCCTACAGAATTTACAGCGGCAATGCTAAACAGTGTAAAAGGCGATAGTGAAAAGGTGGCGTATTATATAAGATTTGCAAAAGGCATTGGAATAGAAGTACTACCTCCTAGTATTAATGAAAGTTATGCAAAATTTACAGTAGAAGATGGCAGAATAAGATTTGGATTGTCTGCTGTAAAAAATGTTGGAGAAAATATAATAGACAGTATAGTTAAATCTAGATTAAAACATGGTAAATTTAAAGATTTAGTGGATTTTTGTAGTAATATAGAGATACAATCAATAAATAAAAGAGTGGTGGAAAGCTTAATTAAGGCAGGAGCTTTTGATTGCTTTGGAAAATATCGTTCACAATTGAGTTTAGTATATGAAAAAATAATTGACAGTGTCATAAATTCAAGGAAAAAAAATATAAAAGGACAGATAAGTCTTTTTTCTCAGATAGAAGACAGCAGTATAGAAATACAATACCCTTCTATAAAAGAATTTATGAAAAGAGATATGCTGTCCATGGAAAAGGAAATGACGGGTTTGTATCTTTCAGGTCATCCTTTAGATGAGTATGAGAAAACTTTAAAATTGCAGACAGATACTAAAATATCAGACATAATAACCCGGGAGACATTAGAAGAAAGTTTCATAGAAGAATCAAGAGTAAGAGATGGGGATAAGGTTATAATTGGAGGAATATTATCACAGGTATCTAGAAAGATTACCAAGAATAATGACATGATGGCTTTTGCCAGATTAGAAGATTTATATGGGATCATGGAAATAATAATATTCTCTAAAAATTTTCAGAGATTTAAAAGTCTAATTTATGATGATTCCATGGTTTTAGTAAAGGGCAGAATAAGCATTAGAGAAGAGGAACAGCCTAAATTGATTTGTGAAATTATAGAACCTCTTATGAGAATAGATACGGAAAAACTTTATATATTAATTAAAGAACAGCAGGATATAAGAAATACATTGAAAGAAGTGAAACCTTTACTTATAAATTTTAGTGGAAGTGTTCCGGTGTATTTATGTACGCAAAAGGAGAGAAAAAAATTCAGATTGGATAGAGATCTGTGGGTAAAATCCGATCCAGATCTTATGGGTATATTGAAAAAAAGATTTGGAGATAGCAATGTAAAAATTATATAAGATGAAATTTGTATATTTTATTGTAAAGTAAACAAAATATTAAAGAAAACTTTTTTACTGTATAAGTGTAAATTGAATAGAGCTGATTATTTTATGGTAAAAAATACATAAGTGTGGTATAAATAAAATTAACAGGTTAGATAGAAATTTGCTTTAAGTTGGCGGGGATATTTGGTTCCCTGTAATTATGGGAGGTTTGTGTATGAAAAAAATAGCTGTGTTAACTAGTGGGGGAGATGCACCAGGTATGAATGCTGCCATAAGAGCAGTGGTAAGGACTGCCTTGGATAAGAATTTCAATATACTGGGGATAGAAAGAGGATATAGGGGACTCATGAATGGAGAAGTAGTACCTATGGAAAGAGAAAGTGTGGCAGATATTATACAGCGGGGAGGTACTATATTAAAGACTGCCAGATCGGAAGAGTTTAAAACAGATAAAGGTAAAAAAATAGCTGTAGGTATACTGGAAAAGTTTCAAGTAGACGGATTGATAGTAATAGGTGGAGATGGCTCCTTCAAGGGAGCTCAGGAATTATCCAAATTAGGCATAGCTACCATTGGCATACCTGGAACTATAGATAATGACCTAGCGTATACGGACTTTACCATAGGATTTGATACGGCAACAAATACAGTTTTAGATGCAATTAATAAGTTAAGAGATACTTCTACAGCCCATCAAAGGGTAAGTATTGTAGAAGTTATGGGAAGAAACTGTGGAGATATAGCTCTTTATGCAGGACTTGCCGGTGGGGCTGAAAATATAATTATACCGGAAAAAGGATATGAAGAAGAAGAATTGTGTAAAAATGTATTGGAGGCAAAGCTAAATGGCAAAGTGCATAATTTGATAGTGTTAGCAGAAGGTATAGGAGGGGGTGAGGCTTTAGCGAAAAAGATACAGTATGTTACTGGAATAGAAGCTAGAGCTACAAAATTAGGACATATTCAGCGAGGAGGCAGTCCTACTTGCAGGGATAGAATATTGGCTTCAAGGTTTGGATATAGAGCAGTTGAGCTATTGGAAGAGGGAAAAACTTCACGAGTTATTGGTATTAAAGAGGAAAAGATTATTGATTTAAACATAGATGAGGCCTTAAATACGCCAAGAAAATTTGATGAGAAACTATATGAAATAGCAGAAGCATTAGCATGATGGCATCATGATAGTGACAAAAAATAAATTTTGTATAAGGAGAGTATGGGAATTATGCAAAAAACTAAAATGATTTTTACAATTGGACCCACAAGTGATTCAGAAGAAGTTTTGTCAAAACTTATTGAAGCTGGCATGAATGTAACTAGACATAATTTTTCTCATGGAGACTATCCAAGTCATGAAAAGAGAATAAATACAGTGAAGAAACTCAGAGAAAAGTACAGTAAACCTATAGCAATTATGCTGGATACTAAAGGGCCTGAAATAAGAACGGGAAATTTTGAAAATGATAAAGCTCAGTTAAAAGAGGGAGATAAATTTACTATCTACTGTAGAGATAATATCATAGGGGATAATACTAGATGCTCCATAACCTATGACGGGTTAAGCAGTGACTTGAAAAAAGGAGACAGTATATTAATTGATGATGGATTAGTTGCTTTGGAAGTGGATGATATTGAAAATAATAAAATATACTGCATAGTTAAAAATAATGGAACAATCAGTAATCATAAAGGGGTAAATGTACCAGGAGTTTCTACTTCGCTGCCAGCATTAACAGAAAAGGATAAAGGGGATTTGATATTTGGATGCAAGATTGGCGTAGATATGGTAGCTGCTTCTTTTATAAGAAAAGCTGCTGATATACTTACCATAAGAAAGGTACTGGAGGCAAATGGAGGACAAGATATACAGATATTCTCTAAGATTGAAAATCAAGAAGGGGTTGACAATATAGATGAAATAATAAAGTTTTCTGATGGAATAATGGTGGCAAGAGGAGATATGGGAGTGGAAATTCTCATAGAACAAGTACCTTTAATACAAAAAACTATAATACAAAAGTGTAATAAAGCAGGTAAACCTGTTATAACTGCAACTCAGATGCTTGATTCTATGATAAGGAATCCAAGACCTACCAGGGCTGAAGCATCAGATATAGCCAATGCCATATTTGATGGAACAGATGCCATAATGTTAAGTGGTGAAACTGCCAATGGAAAATATCCTGTAGAAGCAGCACGGACTATGTCAAGAATAGCCCAGGCAGCAGAAGAAAAAATCGACTACGATTCCTTATTAAAAAAAAGAAGGGAAGTTCATATACAAAATGTACCAAATGCCATAAGTCTTGCTACCTGCAGCACTGCTTCAGAATTAAAAGCTTCTGCTATAATAACTGCTACACAGAGTGGACACACAGCTAGAATGGTTTCAAAGTATAGACCACAATGTCATATTATAGCTGTAACTCCAAGTGGTAAAGTGGCAAGAAGGCTTGCATTAAATTGGGGGGTATTTCCCATACTTACTAAAAGGGTGGATTCTACGGATGAATTAATAGAAGATTCAGTTAAGATAGCATTAAAAAGTGGCTATGTTAAAAAAGGAGATCTGGTAATTATAGCAGCAGGCATACCGGTTAGTTATTCTGGCACTACTAATATGTTAAAGGTTCATATAGTTGGAGATATATTAGTTCAGGGGAGAGGGGCAGGAGTTAGACCCGGTTATGGAAATGCAAAAATAGTTTATAATCCTAAGGATGCCCGGGAGATAATAGAAGATGGGGATATTTTAGTAGTTAAAGATCTAGATATAGAATATATGGATGTATTGGATAGAGTTTCAGGAATTGTAGCGGAAAATGGAGGATTAACATCCCATCTTGCTATTGAATGCCTTACAAGGGAAATACCTATTATCTGTGGAGCTGGAGGAGCCACTGAAATATTGAAAACAGGTACATTTATAACTATGGATATTATAAGAGGAATAGTGTATAATGGCAGAGCCAATATAATGTAAAAGAATGTTCATTAAAAATTTACATAAATTTATTGTATATTACAGAAATATATGGTTAAAATTATATGATGGGAAATTAAGAGACAACTGATTCCATATTTAAGCACCTTTACAGGTGCAATTTTTTTTAGTAGGTGAATTTATGGCAAATAAAATAGATAAGAATAAAGAATATGTTTTAAATATAGATGGAATGGGGTATCAAGGAGAGGGAGTAGGAAAAATAGAGGGCTTTACAATTTTTGTACCGGGAGCCATCCAAGGGGAAAAAGTCAGAGTAAAAGCTGTAAAAGTAAATAAAAATTTTGCTTTTGCCAAATTAATGGAAGTAATTGAAGCTTCTAAGTACAGGATAACTCCTACCTGCAGCATATATAAAAGATGCGGCGGGTGTCAGCTTCAGCACTTGTCCTATGATGGACAACTATCCTTTAAAGAAAACAGAGTTAAGGATTGTTTGGAGAGAATAGGTAAGCTTCAAGTGATTTCAGGAGAACAAAGTATTCATCAACATGGTTCTGTGACAAAGTTATATCATACCATAGGTATGGAAAATCCTTATAGGTACAGAAATAAGGTACAATTGCCGGTAGGCAGCTCAAAGAATGGCATAAATATAGGATTTTATGCAAAGAAAAGTCATGAGATAATCAATATGACCAGTTGTTTTATCCAAAGCGAAACTTCCGACAAAATAGTTAAACTAATTAGACAGTGGATTGAAAAATATAATATTGAGCCCTATAATGAAAAAAATGGTAAGGGAATTATAAGACATATAATGATAAGAGAAGCTTTTACTACAGCTGAAATTATGGTGGTAATAGTAACAGCTGTGTCTCATTTACCTTATAAGAAAGAATTTATAGAAATAATAACTAGAAATGTACCTGTCATAAAAAGCATAGTACAAAATATAAACAGGGATAGAACTAATGTAATAATGGGAAAAGAGTGTATAATTCTTTGGGGACGAGACACCATAAATGATTATATTGGAAAATTTAAATTTAGCATATCCCCATTGTCATTTTTTCAAGTAAATCCTGTGCAGACAGAGGTACTTTACAACAAGGTATTGGAGTATGCTGGTTTAACCGGAAATGAAGTTATATTTGACGCATATTGTGGAACTGGAACTATATCTCTATTTTTGTCACAGAAAGCTAAAAAAGTTTATGGAGTAGAAATAATTCCCCAGGCCATAGAAAATGCCAATATGAATGCCGCGGAGAATGGTATAGATAATGTGGAATTTATAACCGGAAAATCAGAAAAGGTAATACCAGAACTTATAAAAAAGGGAGTAAGAGCAGATGTGGTAGTGGTAGATCCTCCTAGGAAAGGATGTGAGGAAGCACTTCTTCACTCAATTGCGGATATGAGGCCAAGGACAATAGTGTATGTATCCTGTGATCCTGCAACTCTTGCAAGAGATTTAGCTATTTTAAGAGATTTTGGGTATAGGGTTGAAAAGGTACAGCCTGTGGATATGTTTCCGCAAACGAGTCATGTGGAGACAATAGTTTCGCTACAAAGAGAGAACTTGTAGAAATCCTTGAATTTAGGCACTTTGCGAAGCATATCGTGTTTACTAGCGAGGGCGAAATGTGCAGGAATAAATACATCAAAGACCATGTTACCGTAAAAGTAGTAATAGATGTAGGGTGTGGGAACACAAGAAATTAATATTGTATGATTAAAGGGTATTGTGGAAGCAGTACCCTTTTTTCTATTTAGACATTCAGAGATGAGCGTCTATTTTTTGTATGAGAAAAGGGGCTGTCGCACTAAAAAATTTAATGGGGCAGCTTTTTAGTAAAAAATAAATCTTCCACTCGAAAGAGTGAAAGATTCAAAGTGTCAACACTCATTTATTTTTATTGTAAAATAATAAATGGTGATGAAAAAATGTTAGCAAAACGAGGAAAAGAGATAAGGACACAAGTTGAATTAAACAGCCTTGAAGATCTAGTACCTAAAGATCATTTGCTGAGGAAAATAGATAAAGCCATAAATTTTGATTATATATATGATGAAGTAGCAGAACTATATTCTAATTTTGGAAGACCCAGTATTGATCCTGTGGTTCTGATAAAGATAGTACTCATCCAGTATATCTTCAGAATACCTTCCATGAGACAGACTAGTTCTTTTTCGCCCGTTCATGCTTTGCGCTCCTTTCCGTTAGAGGGGTTGGGACACTTCCCAACAAGCATTTTGCAGGGCAAAATACGGAAGTGAGTACCCGCTTCCTATGTTTGCTTATTGATATTATTCGGCAGGCCGTATATAATTAATAGATAAAAATGGCGAAAGGACGGCAGCGTATGGATTATATATCTGCCCCGGAAGTAGCTAAAATGTGGGGTATTTCAGAACGACGAGTACAAAAACTCTGTGAGGAAAATAGAATACCAGGCGTTACCCATTTCAGCCGTATGTGGCTGATACCAAAGGACGCGGAAAAGCCCGTTGATGGACGACATACCCGCAGAAAAATAAAGGACGGTGAAAATAAATGAAACGTATTTTCTTTGTTGAAGATGATTTCAGTTTAATTAGTGGTTTATCTTTTGCTATGAAAAAGCA
Organism: Clostridium kluyveri DSM 555; assembly: GCF_000016505.1. Classification (NCBI taxonomy): domain Bacteria; kingdom Bacillati; phylum Bacillota; class Clostridia; order Eubacteriales; family Clostridiaceae; genus Clostridium; species Clostridium kluyveri. Next base: position 3,600,365 of record NC_009706.1, on the reverse strand, counting down.
AGGATATGAAATAGACGTTGCCCGTACAAGTCTTGAAGCAGAATCACTATGGACAAATGGGAAATATGATTTGGTGATTCTGGACGTGTCGCTTCCCGATGGTTCCGGCTATGATTTATGCAAAAAAATTCGTAAAACATCAAAGGTACCAATTATGTTTCTTACTGCTGCTGATGAAGAAACGAATATCATAATGGGGCTTGATATTGGCGGCGACGATTACATAACAAAGCCGTTCAAACTGGCAGTGTTTATGTCGAGAATAAATGCTTTGCTTCGTAGAAGTGACAATTTTAATCAAGCAGATACCGAATTAAATTCTAATGACATAAAAGTACAATTGTTAAAAGGAGAAGTTTATAAAAATGGAGAACAACTTGACTTAACAGCAAGTGAGTATAAATTGTTATGCCTGTTTATGGAAAATCCTGATATTGTTCTTTCGTCAGAACAGATTTTAAGCAAACTATGGGATTGTAACGAAAACTATATAGATAACAATACTCTTACCGTATATATACGCAGATTGCGTACAAAAATCGAGGACGATCCGGGCAAACCTCAAAAAATAGTGACGGTTCGGCGTATGGGGTATAAATGGAATACTGATAATTGGGGTGTACGATGAAAATACTGGTAAACAGGAAAATCAAAGAATTTTTTCGTTTGGTATTGCTGCTTATAGTAGCATTTACCTTGATTTCTGCTGCTTTCATAGGTTTGAAATTTGAAAATGTAGCATTGTGTATATTGGTATGTTCCTTGTGCATGAGTATTTCTATATTGGCAATAGGTTATAGGTATTTCAAGGAACAAAATATAATCATGGAAAATGCGGTAACGCAAATCAAAGAATATATTTCTGGAAATCAAAATGCACGTATTGAATGTGATGATGAAGGCGAGCTATACAGACTATTTCATGAAGTAAATTCCTTAGTTTCTATTTTGAATGCCCACGCTGAAAATGAAGGGAAAGCAAAAAAATTTTTAAAAGATACCATTTCCGATATTTCCCACCAGTTAAAAACTCCGCTTGCTGCCCTTAATATCTATAATGGCATTATGCAAGAAGAAGCAAAGAGTTTACCTACAATCAAGGAGTTTACTGTTCTTTCAGAGCAGGAGCTTGACAGAATAGAAACACTGGTGCAAAACCTCTTGAAAATTACAAAACTTGATGCCGGAACAGTCATGATTGAGAAAGCTGTAGAAAATGTATCTGAAATGATGAGTAGTATAGAAAGGCACTTTCTATTTCGTGCCAAGCAGGAGGAAAAGGAAATATATCTGTCTGGCGATGATGACGTTACTTTATTATGTGACCGTAATTGGCTGATTGAAGCAATCAGTAATATTGTTAAAAACGCTTTTGACCATACGCAAAAAGGAAATACTATTCATATTGAATGGAAACAATTTGCGTCTGTTATTCAAGTCATAATAAAAGACAACGGAGGCGGTATTCACCCAGAGGATTTACACCATATTTTCAAAAGATTTTATCGCAGTCGTTTTTCTAAAGACACGCAAGGTATCGGACTTGGGTTACCGCTTGCGAAAGCTATTGTTGAAGCACACAGTGGAACAATCGAGGTTGATAGCGAATTGGGAATTGGCACTATTTTTACAATCAATTTTTTAATTCCTACAAAATTGTAGGGCAAGTGTCATATAACAGTAAGATTGACATGATAATCTTTCAATATCAAGGCAGAAAGAGGTGGATAACCTATGAATTTATTGGAAGTTAAATCAATTTCTAAAACCTATGGCAGCGGTGAAGCTGCCGTACATGCATTAAAAGATATCAGCTTTTCCGTTCCGAAAGGTGAATTTGTCACAATAGTTGGAGAATCCGGCTCCGGCAAGAGTACACTTCTGAATATGGTAGGTGCGCTTGATACGCCTACTTCCGGCAAGGTATTTATCGATGGTAAAGATATTTTTTCCATGAAGGATAGCAGCTTGACAATTTTTCGGCGCAGAAATATTGGATTTATTTTTCAGAGTTTTAATCTGATTCCAGAATTGAATGTTGAGCAAAACATCATATTTCCCGTACTGCTTGATTATCAAAAGCCCGATAAAAAGTATCTTGAGGAACTACTTACGGTGCTTAATTTGAAAGAACGCCGCCATCATTTACCCAGTCAATTATCAGGTGGACAGCAACAGCGTGTAGCAATAGGACGTGCACTAATTACGCAACCGTCGCTTATCCTTGCCGACGAGCCGACGGGTAATCTGGACACGCAAAACAGCAGTGAAGTGATTACTTTGCTAAAAGAAGCTGCAAGAAAGTATCAGCAGACCATTGTTATGATTACCCATAGCCGAAGTATCGCACAGACCGCAGACCGGATACTGCAAGTGTCCGATGGCATACTGACCGATTTAGGGAGGTGCCGCGAATGAAAAGCTATCTTAGCCTAATTCCGATTTCTGCAAAAGTACACAGACGGCAGAACTACATGACGCTTCTGTGTATTATATTTGCCGTATTTTTGGTAACTGCTGTTTTTAGTATGGCAGATATGGGTGTTAGAATGGAGGCAACAAGATTACTGAATAAGCATGGCAGTCAGGCACTACAAGAACTTGGTAGAAGTGTAGCGGCGCAAACTCTATACTCTACAGCGGCTGTACTGTTTGTGCTTATACTGATTGCAGGGGTACTGATGATTTCAAGCAGTATAAATAGTAATGTTGCCCAAAGGACAAAGTTTTTCGGAATGATGCGTTGCATTGGAATGAGCAGACAACAGATTATCCGTTTTGTCAAACTGGAAGCCCTCAATTGGTGCAAAACTGCGGTTCCAATAGGTGTGATACTTGGGATTGTAGTCACATGGGGATTATGTGCTGCGTTACGGTTTCTTGTCGGTGGAGAGTTCTCCGATATAACCCTTTGGGGAGTCAGTCCAACCGGCATTATCAGCGGAATAATTGTGGGAGTTGTTACAGTACTCATTGCCGCTAGGTCTCCGGCAAAACGAGCTGCAAAGGTATCGCCTATAACAGCAGTATCGGGCAATTCGGAAAACACAAAAAATACAACCCATGCGTTAAATACACGTTTTTTAAAAATTGAAACTGCCCTCGGTATTCATCATGCAGTATCGGGAAAGAAAAACTTAATACTTATGACAAGCTCATTTGCTCTTAGCATTATCCTGTTTTTGAGCTTTTCAGTCTTAATAGAGTTTATCGGCTACCTTATACCCCAATCGTCGAATACTTCTGACATCAATATTTCGAGTAATGACAGTTCAAATTCGATAGACAGTGTACTGCTTGATAAAATAAGTGGTATGTCAGGCGTAAAACATGTTTTTGGCCGAAGAAGCCGTTTTGATGTTCCGGCAGAAGTAAATTCTCAAACAAACACGATTGATATAATTTCCTATGGTGATTATGATTTGGACTGTCTTACAAAAGATAAGCAACTTAGAAAAGGCAGCGATATTTCAAAAGTGTATGGGGACAGTAATTACGTACTTACAATCTGGGATAAGGACAGTCCTTTAGAGATGGGCGATAAAATACAAGTAGACAATAAGGAACTGGAAATAGCAGGGCTGTTAAAATGTGACCCTTTTAGCGATGATGGCACTCCAAGTGGGAAAATAATACTCATTACTTCTGGGGAAACTTTTACTCGCCTTACCGGAGTAACTGACTATTCACTTATTCTAATACAGACAACAAAAGACGCGACGGACGGAAATGTTGAAGCCATCCGTAATGTAGTAGGCGAAAAGTACAAGTTTAGCGACCGACGCGACCAACGGACTACAAGCACATATATGGCTTTTATGTTGTTTGTATATGGATTTTTAGCAATTATCACCTTGGTTACTGTATTAAATATTATGAACAGTATTTCCATGAGTGTATCCGCAAGAATAAAGCAATATGGAGCCATGCGTGCGGTCGGTATGGACGAACATCAGATTACCAAAATGATAGCCGCCGAAGCGTTTACCTATTCTATATCCGGTTGTATTGTCGGAGTTGTAGTTGGTCTGTTTATTAGCAAGTTCCTATACGACAATCTTATTACTGCTCATTTTAGCTACGCTACTTGGAGTATTCCTATTATGCCTATAATTATTGTGCTTTTGGTTGTTGCGATTACGGCCAGCGCTGCGGTTTATGCTCCGTCAAAACGGATTAGGAATATGGCAGTAACTGATGTAATCAATGAACTGTAAGGGTGCTATTTATGAGAACAGAAAAAAAGATTAAACCAGACTGAATACTCTACTATCTGCCGGACGACGGCAAAAGAAAAAAAGCCGTCGTACAGCAGACATATCTTCATGAGCCAAAGAAACGGTGGCTTTGATTTTCAGAGCCGACGTTTCTTTACGTTTACAAAAATCTATGACAACTTACACGGACACAGCGGTATCAAGGAGGTGAATACCATGAATGAACCTGTTCGTACCCAGTGGCAATTCCGCGCAGCACCGTACAGTACAGACGGACAAGCTCTTTTGAGCTATTAAAACGCTATTTGGAGGAACGCGCCTATGATTGAAACGATTGGTAACACCCAAAACGACGCACGCGACTGCTTACGGTCAAAGCTCATGCGGGCTGTCCTTTCATTCAAGGTTTGAGTTAAGCAAGCTGTGCTCCTGGAGTGTTCTGAATAAAATAGACACATGAAATGTACGACTTTCTTTCGCTTTCTTAATATTTTAAGATTAAATATTTCTATGTCTTATATTGTAATTGATTCAGATATTAGTAAGTTATAGCAGATAGTCGCCCTACCCAATATACGACTGATTAAGCGGCTAATTTTAATTTAAGGTAATAATCCTTTTTATATTCTTTTGGTGAATTATATCCCAAGGTTGAATGTAACCTCTTTACATTATAGAATAGCTCTATATATTTAACAATAACCATTCTAGCTTAATCTCTGGTTTTAAATCTTCGTCCATATAGCTTATCTTTTTTAACGATGCAAAAAACGTCTCAGCACAAACATTGTCATAACAACAGCCTTTGGCACTCATACTTTGGAGAAAGCCTTTTTCTCTTAATAAATTCTGATAGTCATACGAGAAGTATACTGTACACCTCTATCTGAATGAAAGATTAGCCCATCCTCCGGATTTTCTTTATCTACAGCAGCATTAAATGCATCTATAACGAGTTTTCTAGTCATAGTGGAATCCATCATCCACTTCCTTATTAAACAAATCCACGACAGTGGCTATATAAAGCCATCCTTCATCAGTACCTATATATTGAGCTGATACTTAATACGGGAACAAACTCAGGAGTAAGGAAAGGCATATATTGTTCAGGAAGGCTTCTATATAGCCAAATATTAAATACCTCATGGCAGATGGAAATGATATTAGACATTGGGACACAGTGTCTTTAAGTTATGTTAAAGTTTCATAACTTCCACTGACCGCAGATAGATTTCAAAGCTATGGTGATGACAATTACCATAAAGAAAGGACAGGACTTATAGCCTCCTCACCAGTGTTAAAAATATGGTCACTACTAGCTGAAATACCAGCATCTGTAGTGACTCAAACAATTAAGACAATGCCTGTAATTGTGAAAATGAAAGAAGATATTTTATTTACCGAAATATATAGATATAGTTAATGCAGTAATAAGCTTAGATAATGCAGGTAGTGGAATTGTAGTTTTCATAGTAAGTACAGATGTTTTAAGATTAAAGGAGATAAGGGTCAATTATAATACTGTGTAGAAGAGGAATTAGTTTAAAAATTTTTCGAGTGATTTAAATTCCCTCAAATTTCATGATATACTAGAATTAGCTATGAGTGAATTGTAGAAATAGTATTCCTATTTTTCGCTTCCCAAAATGGAAATTAGCTTATCTAAAGGCTTTACAGCTTGTCCGTTTAACTTTCATCTTGCCAGTATAGACTTTATGTGGGTCTGTGAGCTGGAAGCGAAAAGTAGGATTATTATAACAATATTTAATATCAGAAAAGAGGGAGTTATATGGAGATTGACTATGTAACTATTGTTGTTACAATTATTAATTTTATTGTATTATTTTCAATTATAATAGTCGTATATAAATCAATGCGAGGATTTAAAAATTTTATTAATAAAAATAAAGAAATGAATGAAAAGATAGATGTTATTTTAGACAAGTTAGAAAATAAAGAAGATAATTGATGCTAATAATTTGAGTATGTAAGTGTTTTTATTATAGACAATTCGTAAACTTTAAATATTGATACCATATGTGTCGTTTATCATATTTACATTTAGAAATATAACTTGAAAGCATATCAATTAAGAGTTAACATACCACAAACATAAGAATTGGAGGTATGGATATGCTGGAAGAATTTCAAGAGTTTACTGATTTTTTATTGATAAAAGGCTTAGTAATATTTCACTTGGTTTGGATAAGAAAGATGATAACTATCAGAAATTAGAAATGGCATTGCTGGAGAGACAGGATAAATTTATAAATAAGGCTGATGAAGAATTACAGGGGTTAGTTGTAGAATATGGAGATATTATAAATACACAGATGGCGATTATATACAGGGAAATGTTTATTTATATCTTATAATATTGTATAAAAAGGTGTCAGTATAATTATTTTTAACGGCTTCATAAAGTTAGATATATGAGAGGGGATAAGCAGATGAAGTTTTTTACGGTTGATAAAATTAGAATGTTAGGAATTAGTGGATACCTTTCTTATCATGAAGATGAACAAAGTTTAAATAGAGCTAAAGAAAATTTTAAATCTATAGGTAAGGATTATGATGCAGTAGAAAAATTAAATTTTATACACTATAAACCACTAATGCTAGAATATTTACCAGATTCACTAAAAAGTGCTGCCAATGATGAAAGTATAATACCATCCAAAATATCTTCTCGTAATCTTTTAAGTGAAATAGATAAGTGGAAATTAAGTGTAAAAAATACCTAGGAAGAAACATTCCGTCAATATGAAGAACATTATAAATTTATAGAAAAATTTTTACTTAAAAATGTTATTGAATTAAATAAGCAATACAATTTTCATGATACAAAGTTATTAGCGGCTAAAAATTTTGTGGTTAATATATTAGAAATTGACCTCCAGTGTAGTGAAGGCTTTATGGACGAAGGATTATATACATTGATATTTAATGGTGTAAAGTTAATAGAGATGTCTGATGATTTTATAGGTAGTTGGTGGATTTATAGTGAGATACATCTATCTGATGCAGAGGATTCTTCTACATTTAATGAAATGAAAATTACAGCAGATGGTGTATTAGTTAAGAGTAAGAAATATTAGTTTAATTATATGGCAAACTCTATTGAAGAATTTATTAGAGTCATTAAATACGTGTAACTTGGAATAAGTGTGTGATAATATGCTTACAGTTTTATTATTTATAATTAATTTTATAATTATATTTATTCTAATAAAGCTAATAGTAAATAAATATAGTAAGTATAAAATTAATAAATTTACTATTCGTAATGATAGTTTATCCAGAAAAAGGCAAACTATATCCAATAACATAGTTATTGGTTTAAATATTATTTATTTTTGGCTGCTTATTTAAAATTAGATTCATTAATTATGGCGATAACAATGCCTATAATTGCTATCGTAGATATCATAGCTGTAATAATTTTAGGTGTTTTTGCAAGGTTACAAAGTGCCTTTAAAAAATAGATTACTTTAACAATAATATATGACTAAAAACCCATATCATAGAGACAAAGGTTGATTTTATCAATTGTGCAGAATTACATTTAAATGAGAATAACATAGACAATTATTATGGAGAAAACATGTATATTTCCAGACATGGCTACATATCTCCAATTTGGAGTAGGGAATTAACTCTGAAATTCATTAAAATAGCCGATGAAGAAAAGTGGGATTTAGTAGTTCATGATTGCTCAAACCATACAAAATTTGCCAGAGATTTAAATTTGAGCAGCAAGGAGGGTAAGTGGTTCGGAGCCAGTAATTACGCCTGCGAGTTTTCACGGATTCCATACGAAGTGTTTTTACCAATACTACGTGATGATAATTTCAAATTTTTAAGTGAAGAAGAATTGCCTGACGGTTATAAGCCAGGAGAGATGATTTCTTAGAGGGTCCTGTCATTTTGTTTTCCCTTAAAAAAGTTAGAAACACTCTTATGAGAGGTCAGACACCAAATGTTGTTATCAAAATAGAAGCACTAATTCAGATAAAAGATTACTATGCACCTTAATATTCTGATTTATTTGCATATCTCAAGTTTTTCAAATATAATACACATAGAATTTTAGCGAGGTGATAATATTTATGGAATATTTGACTGTAAAAGAAGCGAGAGAAAAGTGGACCATTACTGGTGGGATAGTAACATATTGTTGTGCGGCCAGACGAATAAAGGGCACCATTAAAAAAGGCAACCGATTGTTCCGGTTGATGCGGAAAAGCCTGTTGATGGACGTTACAAAAAGAATAAGACAAAGGACGGCGACGGCATATGAGTACTATCCTACTGATTGAGGATAACGAAAGTTTACAAAAATATATTCGGGAATACCTGAACGCTTATGGTTTTGAAGTACATGTACTAAATGACTACGATACGCTTTATAAAACAATTAGCGCAGTATCACCCAAGCTCATTCTCTTAGATGTTACATTACCTAAGTTTGATGGATTCTACTACCTAAAACTGATTAGGAAACAATATTCAATCCCTGTCATAATTATTTCTGCTCGAAGTGAGGACAGCGACCAAATACGAGGCATTGAAAACGGAGCAGACGACTATATTACAAAACCTTTTTCCATTGGTGTATTGCTTGCCAAAATAAACGCTATGTTGCGCAGGAAGGCAGAGTACCAAAAAGGCGGTGTTTCTATCGGCACGCTCTGCTTGAACGAAGATACTATGCGTATATCGTATAAGGAGGTAGGGACGGAGCTTTCAAAAAATGAATATCGTGTTCTTCGACTTTTGATGAAAAATGCAGGGCAAATCGTGAGCCGTGAACAGCTTTTGGAAGAGCTTTGGGATGATGTGAGCTTTGTTGATGATAATACCTTAACTGTAAATATTACCCGCGTGAAAAAGAAGCTCATGGAGCTTGGCCTTCAAAATTGTATCAGCACGAAAAGAGGTGTTGGCTATGTATTTGATCCGACTTCTGTGCAAAACAATTGATAGTGAAAGGAAAGCTATTGTTTTCTATCTGGCCAACACTGCTATAATGCTTTTGATTTTTAATCTAACTTTCACTCAAACTGTTATAGCCTATCCCACTTTGATTAGCCTGACGATTTTAATTGTTTATCTGATTGTTAAAGCTGTGAGTATGCACGGCTTTTTAACCAGCTTGGACAGTGCAAAGCACAGCAAAGGCTACAAATCCAATCCCGAAACTTGTAAAGAGACCTACGTTTTTGAGATTATAGAGGAAATACATAAGAATTACAATGGAAAAATCACCACCATGAATGATAAGTTGGCAGGGCGCAATTCCATGTTTTCTAGTTTTATCCATAATATGAAATCCTCTTTGGCCGTTATTGAACTTGCTTGTGCCAATCCATCTTCAGACGCACTTGGCGATATTTCACTGGAAAATGAAAAGCTGAAAAGAAATTTGGAGCAAGCTCTGAACATTCTGCGGCTTGATGAGTTTTCAAATGATTATGTGCCGGAGCGTGTTGATCTTCACGGATTGGTTAATATGGTTATCAATGAAAAGAAGCGTGACTTTATATATGCAGGCGTGTTTCCTAAACTTTATGGTGAAGCTACCTATGTCTATACTGATAAAAAGTGGTGTGCTTATATATTAGAACAAATCATTTCAAATGCAATTAAATACAGTACTTCAGGTAAAAATATTTATATGGAAATAAATCCAGGTGAAAAACACACTGTACTTACAATACGTGATGAGGGCATAGGTATCGAAGCTGAAGATGTTCCAAGAGTTTTCGATTTGTTCTTTACGGGCAAAAACGGGCGAAACCATAAAGCTGCCACAGGAATAGGTCTTTTTATGGTTAAACATATTGCAAAGCAACTTGATATTCAGGTAACTCTGACATCCGCCGTAGGTGAAGGAACAAGTGTTAGACTATCTTTTCTTTCAAAATTGCAAGGTTATTGTAAGCTAAGTCGATTTTAACCATGGGCCTTTTTCACTATACTATAATTACATTAATGCAAGGAGATGAATTTATGGATGACATCATCAAGGTAGAAAATCTAACAAAAGTATATCGCTCATTTAAGGGAGCCAAGGAGGTTCAGGCTTTACAAGATGTGAATCTCACCGTTTCTAAGGGCGAGTTTATCGGGATTATGGGACCAAGCGGCAGCGGAAAAACAACGCTTCTCAATATATTGTCCGGCATTGATACTGCAACATCAGGCAAAGTAATTATAGACGGCAAGCCCATTGACAGGCTTAAAAAAGATGAGTTGGCGCTGCTTCGCCGGCAAAGAATCGGATATGTCTTTCAGGACTTCAATCTTCTTGAAAGCCTGACCCTGAAAGAAAATATTGCTTTGCCGCTTATTTTGGATAAAGTACCGCCGCAAAAAATTGAAGACCGCGTGAATGAACTGATGAGCTTCTTCGGCATAAGCGACCTTGCCGAAAAATATCAATACCATGCCTCCGGCGGTGAAAAACAGCGCGCTGCGGCTGCAAGGGCACTTTCCACCGATCCGGCGGTGTGCTTTGCTGACGAACCAACCGGTAATCTTGACTCGAAATCGTCGGCCAATATCATGGAAATGATGACACGTATGAATACCCAAAAACACTGTACCATATTGATGGTTACCCACGATGCCTTTGCCGCATCCTACTGCCAAAAGATTATCTTTATCAAAGACGGTAAAATCAACGTGCAAATACAAAGCTCGGGTGATAGAAAGGCTTTCTTTGATAAAATACTGGAGACCTTGAGCATAGTGGGAGGCGATAAGGAATGACATTTTGGCATATTGTGGGCAAAAACCTAAAATATAATTTTGGACATTTTCTCTCCTATCTTTTCGTAAACAGCTTTGTTGTTGCGGTTTTATTTTTGTACGGCAGTCTGTTGTTTAATGAAATTTTAGCCCGGAATGGCTCTTTTCGGGCAGCGTCTGCGTATATTCAAGCGGCGGCGTATGCCATCCTTTTGTTTTCCATCGTTTTTGTAGCGTACACAGGTATATATTTTGTGAAATCAAGAAGTCGGGAATTTGCACTGTATCTCACTTTAGGCATGACTGACAGAGATTTAATTAGAATGATTCACATAGAGAGCCTTGCCATTGTTGCCGGGTCTATGGTTTTTGGCATGCTTTCCGGGCTTTTGCTGTCAAAATTGTTTTATATGATACTTGGCAGAATATTAGGCTTCACCGGGTTTAGCTATAACGATATTTACTATATCGACTACAGAACCTTTTTGCTGAGCTTTGGTGTCTTTATCCTTGTCTTCTTTCTTAACATGCTTTTTACCAACATCTTTATTCGCAGACTCTCTATAGTACAGATGATGAAGTCCTCCAGCACTAAAGGTGTTTCCAAGTCACGTCCGGTTGTTGGTGCAGTTGCCACCGCTGCATGTGTTTTTTCCACCTTTTTTCTACATGAGTTTTTAGCTAGAAGTGAGTGGGCAAGGGGCATTACAACCAATTGTCCTGTACTGATCCCACTCTTAACATTCGCAGTTGTCATAGTATCACTGTATTTTGTCATAGCTTTTGGTATTGATATCGTGAGATATTTTAGTAAGCAATTTCCTGCATTTTATAACAGAAACATTTTGACTTTTGGAAGCCTCAGTCACCGATTTTTTTCCTATAAAGTAACATTGTATATCGTTTCGCTATTAATTTTTGTGGCCATCTATTTTATGGGTATGGGCATATCAATCTATACCTATAATAATAAAACCATTGAGGAATTTGTTCCCTACGATTTTATGATAGAAACAAGCGGCAATATAAATAATATAAGCCCAGATGAGATTAAGGAGCTTGTGGGGGGTGCAGACGGTGTTTTAGATACTTTCTCCACTTTGAAATTTGCAAGCTGCCAAAACTACAGGAATACCAAGGAAGGGTTTGTCAATTATTATTTAGAAAACTATAAGGATAGTATGTTCATCAGCGAAAGCGAGTTTAACAGGCATATGGGGCTACATATTGATGTTAAGCCTGACGAATTACTGCTTGTCTATAATTCCAGTGCAAAAGCACAAGAACCCATTGACTTTGATACGGTTATCACAATTGAGCCCTGGCGGGAAGGTGTAACCCATGCAGAAGCATTTGGTGGAAATTCTACGGATATGGATACTTTTGTCCGCAAATTGGGAAATACAAAGCATTTAGTATATAGCGGAGAAAAAACAAAAAGTATGTATGCTCCTTTCATTGATTCCTATGGAAATATCGAGTATGCAGGTGTTTTGGCAGATGTAGTTGACGACAAGGTGTATTCAGAGCTTAAAGCCAAGACAGAAACCGCCTATTTGTTTAATTTAAAATCAGGCGATGGCAAAAAGGTTTTTAATGCCATACTTGACGGGCTGCGCAAGATAAATGGTGCCGATGAAAACTTATGGAAAAGCTCCAGCTTAGTATTCGGTGCAAAGGACGACATAACCAATTTGCGGCCAATTTACAAGCAAGAACGCTTTGATATGGCGTTTGGTATTGGTGGGTTTACGTTCTTTGCGTTTAGCTTCATAGGATTTTTATTCTTACTGTCATCAGGCATTGTATTGTATTACAAAATTGTCACCGATATTGATGAAGAAAAAGAACAGATTGTAATGCTAAAAAGAATAGGGCTAAACAGCAAAGAGTGCAGGAGATACCTGACAACGCATTTAGCAATCCTTTTTTTTACCCCTCTTATCATAGGTGCCATTCTAGGAACGGTATACATGCATGCGGAACTTGTGTTTAGCCCTTATGTGGATTATATGATGAGTTTCATATTGATAATAATAGGGGTAGTGGCGATTTTGGATGTGCTTCTTTACCTGACCCTTAGAAAAGGATTTTTTAGAGGTGTTGAAGTTTGATAAGAAATTTCTCTTTATAATAAAGTATTTTCTTATAAAAATCTCAACAATTTTGAAGCGGCACAAGAAGAATGGTTAAAACATATATTTATAAGAATGGTAAAATCTATAAGCAGGTCAACTGTGGTCACAGTTGACCTGCTTGCCGGTTAGCATCTTGCATTTAAGTTGAAATTCATTATCAGAGCAACCGCTATTGACAAGCCAACTATTACGTGGTACTATATAGCGGTAGTAAGCAATACTTAATATGAGTCATACATAATAGCAAGGGGTGATTATGCTGGAAAACCTAACGGAAATGCTCAAAGGCGTGCTTGAAGGCTGCGTCCTTGAAATTATAAGCCGCAAAGAAACCTACGGCTACGAAATCACGCGGCGGCTGAACGCTCTCGGTTTCACAGATGTTGTGGTGGGAACGGTGTACACCATCCTGATACGGCTTGAAAAAAACAAGTTGGTGGAGATCACCAAGAAGCCCTCTGACATGGGACCGCCGCGAAAGTTTTTCACGCTCAACGACGCGGGGCGTGAGGAACTGCGGAGGTTCTGGGAAAAATGGGAATTTGTTGCGTCGAAAATCAACCAATTAAAGGAGGGACAGTAACTATGCTGGAGTTTTTCAAAAAAGTGGTCGGGGATAAAAAAGAGTATAAGCAACAGATGGCAAGGGTAAAAGCACTACCTGAAGACTATCAGTTCGTATTTGAAAAAATTCAAAGATACATGTGGAATTTTGCTGCAGGAGACGGCTATGATATGTTGAAGATTCAATATGAATTGATAGATTTGTTCGAAGCTGGCGTGGTGGAAGGCAGACAAGTTTTGGAAATCACGGGCGAGGACGTGGCGGCATTCTGCGACGAACTTCTGCTCAATGCCAAAACGTATACGGAAAACTGGCGCGAGAAGCTTAACCACGACATAATAAAAAAATTCGGAAAAGGGAATGATTCCAAATGACTGATTTTGCCATAACCATAAAGGGATTGAAAAAATCCTATAAAAAAACAGAAGTCCTGAAAGGCGTCGACTTTCGATGTGCAACGTGGTGAGGTTTTCGCATTGCTTGGCTCGAATGGCGCGGGGAAAACGACGATTGTCAAAATACTTCTACAATCCTCAGAGCAAATAGCGGTAGTGCAAGCGTATGCGGCTTTGATGTCTTTCGGCAACCGGAAAAAGTCCGCGAGAGCATTAGTCTTACCAGGCAGTTTACCGTAGTGGACAAAGTTCTGACCGGTCGTGAAAATCTTAAAATGGCAATAGCAATAAAGTAATTATAATATTTGATCATATATTCATGCTTAAGTATAGCATATACATGGATGATAATATCAGGAGCGGATTGTTCTAAAAATAAGAAAAGCAAAATTATAGGGGCTACAAAAAAATATGCAATTGTGGTCACAGTTGACCTGCTTGCCGGATAGCATCTTGCGTTTTAGTTGAAATTCATTATCATAATAGCCGCTATTGACAGACCAACTATTATGTGATACTATATAGCAGTAGTAAGTGATACTTAATATAAGTCATACAGAATAGCAAGGGGTAATTGTGTTGAAAAGACCTAACGGAAATGCTCAAAGGCGTGCTGGGGGGCTGCGTCCTTGAAATTATAAGTCGCAAAGAAACCTACGGTTACGAAATCATGCGGCGGCTGAATGCCCTCGGCTTCACAGACGTTGTGGATGGAACGGTATACACTATCCTGATACGGCTTGAAAAAAGCAATCTGGTATAAATTACCAAGAAGCCCTCCGACGTGGGATCGCCGCGAAAGTTTTTCGCGCTCAACGATACGGGGCGCGAGGAATTGCGGAGGTTCTGGGGAAAATGGGAGTTTATCGCGTCAAAAATTAACGAGTTAAAGGAGAGAAAATAATGAATCTTTGGGAAAAGATCACAGGCAGCGACATGACTAAAGAATTAAAAATTTTTGAATCGCGAGCCAAAAAGCTGCCTGCTGATTATCAAGTGGCATGGGGAAAAATTTTTGCCAATCTTTTACCGCACTCAGATTTCACCGGTCGCAACCTTATGCCAATTCTTGACGGTGTGCTTGGCCTACTCGAAGAAGCAGCGGCGGATGGTCAGAGTGTCCAAGAGGCTTTGGGTGACGATATCAAAGGCTTCTGTTCAGCGCTGGCCGGTGAAGAAGGGGCAAAGTCTTTTCGCGACAAGTGGCGCGAACAACTCAACAATAATGTCGCTAAAAAATTAGGTAAATAGGAGGATAAAATGAGCATACAAGATATCATCGAAGGCAAAAAAGAGTGGCGAGCGCACATGGTGCGTGTCAAAGCACTCCCGCAAGATTATCAGATTGTTTATAAAGAGATTCAAAAATATATCTTTAAGGTCGGTCCTGTTGAACTAACCGACGGGACGGGTTTGCTCTCGGGGATTATCGATCTTTTTGAAGAGGGCGCGGCCTTGGGGAAAAGTGTGCTCGAAGTGACGGGCAGTGACGTAGCGGCTTTCTGCGACGATCTAATCAAAGGTTCAAAAACTTACGCTGACATCTATCAAGAATCTGTTGACCAAGAAGTTAATAAGGCCGTGAAAAAGGTTACGGATAAAACAAAGTAAAAGGGGGATATCGGGATGGAAAAAGCAATCCAAGTGAAAGGGCTGCAAAAGTCCTACAAGAAATTTCATGTTCTAAAGGGCGTGGATTTTGAGGTGGAAAAAGGCAGTATTTTCGCCCTGCTGGGCTCCAATGGTGCGGGCAAGACTACGATTGTCAAAATTCTCACCACGCTGCTTAAACAGGATAGTGGAGCTGCTACCGTCAATGGATTCGACGTTGCGGCGAGGCCCGACTATGTGCGCCAGTCCATCAGTCTGACAGGGCAATTTGCCGCCGTGGACGAGATATTGACCGGGCGGGAAAATCTCATCATGATCGCCAAGCTGCGGCACCTTGCAAATCCACGTCAGATTGCGGACGATTTGCTCAAACGCTTCGGCCTGATCGACGCCGGCGACCGCAGGGTTTCCACCTATTCGGGCGGTATGCACCGCAGGCTTGACATCGCCATGAGCCTGATCGGAAATCCGCAGCTCATTTTCCTCGACGAGCCGACCACCGGCCTTGACCCCGAGGCACGTATCAAGGTTTGGAAGACGGTCAAGGAGCTTGCCGAGGGCGGCACCACGGTGTTCCTGACCACGCAGTATCTGGAGGAGGCCGAGCAGCTTGCGGACCGAATCGCCATTCTGCATGAAGGGAAAATTATCGCGAATGGCACCCTTGATGAACTGAAAAGACTGTTCCCGCCCGCAAAAGTGGAATATGTAGAAAAGCAACCGACATTGGAGGAGATATTCCTCGCAATCATCGGCAAGAAGGAGGAAAAATAAATGGAAACCGTAAAGAAACACTTTTTCAGCGATATGGGCGTCATGCTTGGACGTTCCATGCGCCATGTTACCCGAAGCATGGACACCATCATCACAGTCACCATCATGCCGATTGCATTTATGCTGCTGTTCGTCTATGTGTTTGGCGGTGCGATTCAAACCGGCACGGATAACTATGTGAATTACCTGCTGCCCGGCGTCCTGTTGATTGCTATTGCAAGCGGTATCGCCTATACGGCTTACCGTTTGTTTATGGATATGCAAAGAGGCATCTTCGAACGGTTCCACTCTATGCCGATCGCGCGTTCCGCCACGCTGTGGGGGCATGTGCTGACCTCACTGGTATCCAATGCGATTTCGGTTGTCGTAATCATTCTCGTAGCGCTCATTATGGGTTTCCGCTCGTCGGCAGGAGTATTGTCATGGCTTGCCGTGGCCGGTATACTCATGCTGTTTACGCTGGCCTTGACATGGATTGCGGTGATTGCTGGACTGTCAGCAAAATCAGTGGACGGTGCAGGTGCTTTTTCCTACCCGCTTATCTTCCTTCCATTTATCAGTTCGGCGTTTGTACCCACCGAATCGATGCCGTCAGTCGTCCGTGCTTTTGCCGAAAACCAGCCAGTGACTTCAATAGTGGAAGCTATCCGCGCGCTCCTGGCGGGGCAACCTGTCGGAAATGATATTTGGGTTGCGCTTGCATGGTGCTTAGGGATACTGATCGTCGCATATCTATTTGCGATACGCGTATACAAACGGAAAGCAGCTTAATGTTTGCGGGCCTGACCTCTGGACAGTGAAAAGGGCATGTTGACCAAGGGTTAAATTACCGATAAAAGAGTATAGAAAAAACATAGCCAAGTTCTAAAATATAAGTTGAATCAATAAAAAACTTATAAAAAAGGAGAACATGGTTATGTTGAATATACTATGAAAGTCAGTTGCAGTCTCAGATATTTCTGAAAAACTAAAGGATGATTTCACAGATGCAACTGAAGAAAGCAAAATAAAGAGAATATAATAGTTCTGTAATTAATAATTTAGAAGTATTTTTAACGTCAAAGGTACAAACTGTATTTGTATGTCAAATTATAGTATAATTATCATATGATATGAGGTGATTATATAAATGAAAACAGTAGAAGTAGTAGCTGCAATTATAAAGCACGGTAATGAAATATTTACCACGTGTCGTGGTTATGGTGAGTTTAAAAATATGTGGGAATTTCCAGAATGCAAATAAAAAGGCAGTACTGCTTTTTTGATGATGAACACTGTAACAAGCTTGTGAATTAACCTATAACTATACTTTTTTAAGAAATTCTATTACTTTATAATGTAAAAATGGTTGGATGGAAGGATAAGTTAAATCATTTGGTATATTATCGAATAATTTAATTTCATTTATTTCATAGTATTGTATTCAATTTATAAAAATTTACTTTTACCATATAAATTATTTCTCCTTTTTAATTCGCTAAAAATTACAACTACGTATTAGCTATAACTTTAAAATATCACTATAATACCTGGCTTTTACTGATTTCTCCTATAACCTTGTATAGAGTAGGTTTGCTTATATTAAACATACTGCACAGATTTTTTACTGTTGTTTTTTTCTGCTGATATAATTCATATATTGCTTTCTTTTTGTTATCGTCAAGCTTTGGTTTTCTGCCACCTTTTCTACCACGTGCTCTTGCTGCAGCAAGACCTTCTTTTGTCCTTTGACTTATTAGATCTCTTTCAAATTGACTTATTCCAGCCATAAAAGTAAACATTAATTTTCCTTGAGGGGTTGTAGTATCCAGCCAACTTTCCTTCAAACTTTTAATATTAGCACCCTTTTTTTCAATATGATCTACTAAACTAAATAAATCCTTTGTGCTCCTGCTTAATCTGGTGAGATCAGTTACTAATATAACATCACTTTTTCTTAATTTATCTAGTATATTATTTAGAGGTTAATATGATAAAAACTAAGTTGAACAATAGACATAATATTGTCAATAAAAGTAATAATTTAACAAATTCGCAACAGAAAAATAAATAGATTGGTGCTATTAGACTTATTATAATTCCCATTAGGAAAAACATACCAGTAAATACCTAACAATTTGTTGAATGAATAGGTATTTACTGGTACAGGTTATTTGGTTACTAGCAAGAGATCAATAGTACACAAAACCATTCCTAAAGTCTGATGAAATACTTTTCTTTATATACAAGTACACCAACAATCAATAAAACACATGCTAAAGTGATATTAGCAACAAGTGAACCAGTGCTGACATTGCACTCAAATCTATAAATGAAAAAGAAGATATATACTATCTCACTTTTGAAGAACTTCGCGAAGTCGTATGCACAAATAAACTGGATTATCAGATCATCGGCAAATGTCAAGACGAGTACAAATTATATAAAAAACTAACTCTCCCACGTGTTATCACGACTGATGGTGAAATCATTGCAGGTGAGTATAAACGAGAAAATCTCCCAGCGGGTGCTATTGTGGGTCTACCTGTTTCTTCTGGAGTCATAGAGGGAAGAAGAGCACGTGTCATCTTAAACATAGAAGATGCTGATCTAGAAGATGGAGATATATTAAACAGATGTACTCTTAGCAAGTAACCATTTGAAGCTTAGTTATACTTATATATGCTCTAACTTTAATATTTGTACGCCTTCTAATGATTCTTAACTCTTATTCACGGATTTGATATTTTACTCATAGTATGGCATTGTAAACAAATTTACGGAGGTACCTATGAGTATCAATGCTTCTAATGACAACTCAAATGAAAAGGTTGAAAATTCTTATGACTTTGAAGCTCCTATGTATTGCCCATATTGCTTAATGCCTTATAATAGACCAATTCAAAATGAATATACGTATGTAGATCCTTATGATGAAGACTTTGATGAGAATTTTGATTATGACTTCAATCCTGAATATAGACATAGAGGGCATAGAAGACGTAGAAGAAGACGTAGAAGACGTAGACATAGGCGCAGATGTAGACGGGATATATGTGAATTTCCTCTTTTTCCATTATTCTATGACTATGACGACTGGTATTGGTATTAATAATGGAGAATGCTTCACAACTTCATAAATATAGCTGATCTAGCCATTATGTAAAATAAGCACCCTAAATGACGAGTGCTTATTTTTATGCAATATTATTTTTAAAGGAGTCTAAACTTATACTATCCTGTGGCAGTTGCATTTGAGTTTTAAGTGCCCTGCAACTACAGACACCAGTTTATATTTACGCTTAAGGGGGCATACTTTATAAACTACTTATTCAACATTGGTACTTGTCCACTGAATGTACTTATAATTATAAGTAGTATTTGTTACAACTTAATGGCATAATGATTAACTATTTGTGAACAAAATAAAAATGGACACTGCTCAAACAGTGTCTATCTTTAACATATACACGTATAGTTTTATTTCATTTACGGTTTCCTATGTTGTAGCCCCATTTAACCCTGGAACCACAGGCATATTGACAGATTTACTATGAGTTACTACTAGTAGTCCCAGGTGTTTTCACTATAACCATATATTACATATTACGAATGTTTTAATTCCAAATTAATTCCCTCAAAGCCCATTGAAATAATAGCAGTAATTTTTCTATTTACCGTTTGATTGATCTGGAATTGTTTTTAGTAAGTCGACATAATTGAATGAATTATATTCATTTAGAGCAGGAAATGTTACAGGGTTGTACCCATTAATAGCATAGTTATCTATTATTAAAATTGAGATGATATTAAGGAACCAATATAAGTATTCTTATAGACATTAACCATTATGTTCAATTTATCGCATTTTATATTTATTTTTAAAATCCCCGTTAGTATTTTTCCAACCTTAGACAAGTAAAAATCTTATATAAACTGTTGATATACAATGCTTCCAAGGCGATTTTATTCTTATAAATACAGAAAATAAAATTGCCTGGAAAAATTTTTATAAAATCCTTTATTTTCAATACTTAAAGAGATATAATGAAAATAAGAAATGGCTATTTTACATTAGTTGAAACTTAACAAGATTTGTATTTAAATAACTGTTGGTACAACTAATCTTATGAGCATTTTCATGTTGAAACTTAACAAGATTTGTATTTAAATTTTAATTTCCTCCCTAAATTATATAATTTCCAAAGTTGAAACTTAACAAGATTTGTATTTAAATTCTTGTGGGGTATCGTCTTTCTTTTCTTGTAGGCTTGTTGAAACTTAACAAGATTTGTATTTAAATAACAGCAAAACTGTTTGGAGTCCCATGGAAAGCCATGTTGAAACTTAACAAGATTTGTATTTAAATTGACCTATGGATACCTGATAATAAGTTTGATGCACGTTGAAACTTAACAAGATTTGTATTTAAATGCTTTTTTTGCAAGTTCTCTTGTGCTTAACTTTAAGTTGAAACTTAACAAGATTTGTATTTAAATTATAAAAGAATGTGGAGTTGTAGAAACTGAATTACCGTTGAAACTTAACAAGATTTGTATTTAAATATGGCAAAGAAAGACCATTACAGATGTTGTTGCATTGTTGAAACTTAACAAGATTTGTATTTAAATTAAATAAAACCTTGAGAATTAATAAAATCATCTATGTTGAAACTTAACAAGATTTGTATTTAAATTACCTAAAGTTATTGGTAAAGTAAAAAAGCTTTTTAGTTGAACCTTAACAAGATTTGTATTTAAATTAGATGTAAAATTGATTAGCAGAAGTATCAGTATTCTTGTTGAACCTTAACAAGATTTGTATTTAAATTATACTTTATAATCTATAGTATTAAGCCAATTTCTGTTGAACCTTAACAAGATTTGTATTTAAATGTGATTTAGCAATGTCTTTAGGTATAAATAAGTCTAGTTGAACCTTAACAAGATTTGTATTTAAATTATATCTTTCCATGAGAATTGAACACATCAAGTCTCCAGTTGAACCTTAACAAGATTTGTATTTAAATCCCTGTAGAAGTTTGAAGGTTTTTTATGTCAACATCCGTTGAACCTTAACAAGATTTGTATTTAAATCCATAACCAGCATTAGATATTTCATCTTTGGTAGCAGTTGAACCTTAACAAGATTTGTATTTAAATATTTCATTTTCCATACTGTACCTTCTTAGTTTTGCGTTGAACCTTAATAAGATTTGTATTTAAATTCTTCTACAAAAGTTTCATATTCGAATTTAACATCTGTTGAACCTTAATAAGGGCTGTATTAAAATGTTATACAAATATTTGATTTTATTCCAATATATATAAGAAAGCTATAGTCACCCTCAAAATGGTTACTAACCTAAAAACCTTCCATATTAAAATTAACGAGGATTTAATCGTAAAAAAGAGAGCTTTACGTTTTCAAATTCTTTCCACATATCTAGAAACCAGTATAATTTTACTTTCCTAAATTGGCTAATAATTCCACATAAATTTCAAGCTATCTATAATTTTTCTTCATCTCTTGAAATGCTGTATCATATATCTGCTAAATAATTCTTTATCAAAAATATGAAATTGACTCATAGAGTTACTCTTTTTTCTAATATGATATTTTTTAAAATGTAAACAATCCCTAATTATAAATCACATAAAGTTCACATTGTTATTACATAATGTAACTACAATTAATACTTATAATTTTTTTAGAGATTAGGTTAAGTGAGATATAGAGATATTCAAATATAGAATAGTTTGTAGTGTATATAAGTATAATTAGAAATTTAAAATAAATATAGAGAGTTTCAATGGGAGGAATTTGCATGTATAAATTAGAAATCAAACCAGAGAAAAACATATTTTTAATAACTTTCAAGGGATTATTATCAAAAAAAGAAGGTGAGGAATTTTTATCAGAATTATTAAGGGAGCTAAAAACTTTTGATACATCTAAATACAATTTGGTGGTTGATACACGGGAACTTAAAGTTTCCACGCAAGATTCCACTGATAATATAAAGAGTACCATAGAATTGCTCGTTAAAACACCTTTTAAGGAACGTTATAATATTGCACCTAAAAGCATTATTGCTGAATTACAGGCAAAACGGGTAGTGAAAAATGATATATTCAGTAAGATCACTCCAATAAAATCTTATGAAAGCTTATTAAAATCGCCTGCAATTTTATAAGTTTGAACTTGTTTTCTATAGTTGTTTTCCAAATTTCCATCAAATTACCTAGAGTATTTTTCATAGAAATGCACAAACTTTAAATGTAGCATCAAAGATTACTATTTAGAGAGGTGTTTATTATGACACGTAACAATAAGTTAGTAGTCCCAGAAGCCAGAGAAGCCTTGAATAGGTTTAAGATGGAGTCAGCCAGAGAGGTTGGAGTAAATTTAAAAGATGGCTACAATGGAGATTTAACTGCCAGAGAAGCTGGAGCAGTAGGTGGAAATATGGTTAAGAAAATGATTAAAGCCTATGAAGAAGACTTAAAATAATAAAGTGATGATAAGCCTGTACCTCTCAAGGTGCAGGCTTTAGTCCGTAAATATAACTTATTGATTTTCTAACCACTTCATTGGTTCATTAGGATCACTAAACACTTTAACTACAATTCCTCCACCAGTAACAAAACTTGTCCTTTTTTTCAAATTCATTTGTCCAATAGTCTTTTCTGGTTGTACTAATGCCCAATATTTCCAATCTGCTTTAACTGTATTAGGAAATCCAAAGGAAATTATGTATTAATTTAAACAATATTTATATTAATCATTTCCCGAAAAAAGTTTTTATCCCAACTAAAATAACAAATATTCCAAAAGCCCTTTTCATCACATTCATAGGAAGCATATTTGCTAATTGACCACCGAATTTAGCACTTAATAACATTGCACTACAAATAATTATACCGCCCACTAAATCAGTGTTCCCTTTTTTATAGTACTCAATAAATGCAAGTATGCCAACAGGGGGAAGCATAGCAATCAGAGAAGTTCCTTGAGCTTTTAATTGAGAAAATCCCTTGAAAAACATTAAGGCCGGAATTATAATTATTCCACCGCCAACACCAAATAATCCACTTAGGATACCCGCAGCAATACCTATTGTAATAAAAATCATCACGTCTAACATAAGTTCCTCCTTTAATTATTACTGAAAAAGTTACTACATAATAACTTACACTTATAACGCAAGTTAAGAAAAATGCAGTAAAAAGGAGAATTTAATATTCTCTTCTTTCTTTCTCTGACAGCCATTTATATAATAATTTAGCTTGTTGAATAACAGTAATTATAAAATTAAATAAGTCATCACTTTATGATATAATGTTTTCGCTAAAAAATAGAAAAATATCAGTAAAGAATGACTTCAGTTATGATTATAACATTAAATATTGACAGCGAAAATACTTATTATAAAATTTATAAAGCAGTTGAAATTGCATTTTCTAAGTTTGAAATTGAAAGATCTAAAACTAAAGGCAGACCAAAAAAATATTCTGACTAGCAGATAGTTGCATGATATATGGAGTAAAAAATAGTATTTTTAGTTTGAGAGAACTTGAGTATAAAATCAAACAGGATATTCACCGATGAACTTAGATATAAGAATGCTTTATTTCGTGAATCTTCAATAGGTAATAGTCTATATATACATAGAATAAAGATGGAATAAACTTATAAGGGATAGCTAAGGTAATTGAAAATATATTAGGAGTTTAGTGTAAATTAAATAAAATAAATTCTGCTATTTGTTTATGTTCTAGGGAGAAGCAATTCCTGCTTCTCCTTTTGATACTACCCTTCCCAAATAATCTTTACAAAGCGCTTTTTACCGATTTTTAATACGTCACCATACAACAGGATGGAGTCAATATGTTTCAGCTTATGCTGATTGAGCTGTACGCCATTTTGCTGAACCAGCCTTCGAAACTCGCTATTGCTCTTTATGAATCCATTCTCCACAAGCAGGGGGATGATTTCAACTAAATGGCTTTGTGCTTTTACTGCAAGCTCCGGTATTTGATCAGGAATCGCTTTTTTGATGAAGGCCTTATCATAGTATTCCTTTGCCTCTATAACTTCCTGCTCCGTATGGTACAGGCTGGTAATGATTTCAGCCAAGGCATATTTGATATCCCGGGGGTTTTTACCCTGTACCAGCTCCTGCCTGATAGCTTCTATACGGTCTGGATGCTCATCTGTCGCCAACTCAAAGTATTTCAAAATCAGCTCGTCGGGAACCTCCATGACCTTTTTAAACATCACTTTGGCAGATTCATATACACCGATATAATTTTCAAGGCTCTTGCTCATTTTCTCTACGCCGTCCAATCCCTCCAGCAACGGCATAAACATGGCGACCTGCTGGGACTGTCCCATAGTTTTCTGTAAGGTTCGGCCCATTAGGATATTGAATGTCTGATCTGTCCCCCCCAGCTCAATATCTGCGTTCAGCTCGATGGAATCGTAAGCCTGCATCAACGGGTAAAAGAACTCATGGATTCCGATGGGGATGTTGTTGGTAAACCGATTTTGAAAATCGTCCCGTTCCATCATTCTGGCCACTGTAGTCGTGGCAGCCAGCCTGAGAACGTCCTCAAAATTCAGCTTGCTCAACCATTCGCTGTTGTAACGAACCGTTGTTTTTTTCTTGTCCAGCACCTTGAATATCTGTTCGAAATACGTCCGGGCATTTTCCCTTACCTGCTCGTCGGTCAAAGCATTACGGCCCTTTGATTTGCCTGATGGGTCACCGATTTTTCCGGTGAAATCACCGATGATAATCACCGCTTCATGCCCTAAGTCCTGCATCTGCTTGATTTTTCGCAGTACAACGGCATGCCCTAGGTGGATATCCGGCGCACTTGGATCCAGTCCCAATTTGATAATCAGGGGCCGATTGTTTTGAATGAATTCCGTCAGCTTGTTTCGTAGTTCATCCTCATCTACCAGTATGCTAACGCCCTTTGCTATAATACGCAGTTGTTCCTCGACAGTTTTCATTTTCATCTCTCCTTGAATATTAAATATTCATTCTAAAGCGAGGCGGTTAATCTGCATTATGTCTTTGGACATGGTATGCAATTTTCAACGCACGATTTTTGAAAGAAAATAGTGAAATCACATCACAAATGTGGTCTACAATTACCGGCACTACTACTTTATGCCTAATTCCTTTTTTTATATTAGTAATTAAAATAATAATGCCAGATTCGCTTATGTTATTTAAACTTACAAATCATGGTAATATTGTCTTTAAATTTTGGTGTACGGTTGTAATCTAAGGACTAAAAGCCCTTATCTAACGATATAGGCTTTTTTTACATTCAAGGTTTTAGAGATGAGGAGGCTATATACACTCAAAAATGAAGAAATCATTGCAATTTTATTAAAAATATATTAATATATAACGGTAAATTGAATATTTCAGATGAAAATAGTGGGAGAGTTATGGCAATAGCCATTCACCGAAGAAGTAAATCTTTCAGGTACCTATTTAATTTAGAGATGACCGCTATTGGATGAATCCTTGGAGAGACTCTTAATGAGCACCGAAGGAGAAAGTCGAAGGGCGAAACTCTCAGGTAAAAGGACAGGGAAAAGGTAGCATGTCTTATAATGGTAATACATAATTGATTACTTCATTCAAAGCTTATCTATTCCCATTTGTATCTCTAATCAAAAAATATTTACATAGCAAAAGGCATCTTTGGGAGATGCCTTTTGCTAAAATGGAGGGATAAAATGGAGCAATTCACAAAGGAACATTATTAGTTTAATCACATTAAGTACTGTATTAGTGATATCATATTTTGTAATGATTTCTTATGACAGTGCTCGTATCAATAATATTTTAAAATGAATTTTAAAACAGCAGTATTAGAAAGGCGGAATATATATGTCAGAAAATGAAAACTTATCACGAGGATTAAAAAATCGGCATGTTCAACTACTTGCAATTGGAGGTGCAATTGGTACCGGATTATTCCTTGGTTCAGGCAGATCAATTCATTTGGCAGGGCCATCTATTTTATTTGCATATACCATAACAGGGGTAGTTTGTTTTCTTATCATGCGTGCTCTTGGGGAATTATTGCTCTCTAATTTAAACTATCATTCTTTTGTAGACTTTGTACAGGAGTATATGGGAAATGGAGCAGCATTTATTACTGGATGGACTTATTGGTTTTGTTGGATCTCACTTGCTATGGCTGATTTAACTGCATCAGGACTTTATATACAATATTGGCTGCCTAATATAGCTCAATGGGTTCCGAGTCTTGTAGTTCTTATAATTTTATTAATTATGAACCTCACTACAGTAAAGTTGTTCGGGGAAATGGAATTCTGGTTTGCTTTAATTAAAATTGTTGCAATTTTAGCACTAATTATAATTGGTACATTTATGATTATTAAAGGATTTTCTACAAATGTTGGCGCATCTAGCTTTACGAATCTTTGGAATCACGGAGGATGGTTTCCAAATGGGACAAGTGGTTTTATTCTTTCCTTTCAAATGGTCGTATTTGCTTTTACAGGAATTGAATTGGTTGGCTTGACAGCGGGTGAAACTGAAAATCCAGAGTATGTCATTCCAAAGGCTATTAACAATATTCCAATTAGAATTATTATTTTTTACATTGGAGCACTTACTGTTATTATGAGTATATACCCTTGGAATTCAATTAATGCAGATAAAAGTCCATTTGTACAGGTATTTGCAGCAGTGGGAATCGCAGCAGCAGCAAGTATTGTAAATTTTGTTGTGTTAACGTCAGCGGCATCTGCTTGCAATAGCGGAATATTTAGTACAAGCCGTATGGTCTATTCTCTTGCTAAAGAAAATAATGCCCCTAATTCAATGAAAAGGTTAACTTCTAATAAAGTACCTTCTAATGCTTTGATGTTTTCAGCAGCTGTTATTTTAATTTCAGTTATTTTAAGCTATATTATGCCAGAAGGAGTATTTGTGCTTATTACAAGTATATCAACATTTTGTTTCATCTTCATTTGGGGAATTATGGTGGTCTGTCATTTAAAATATCGTAAAACTAATCCTAAACTTGCTTCAAAAAGCAAATTTAAAATGCCGCTTTATCCAATTACTAATTACATAGTTTTGGCATTTATTGTTTTTGTCTTAGCTGTTTTGGCGCTTAATAAGGAAACTCGTGTGGCTCTATTTGTAACACCTGTGTGGTTTATAATGCTTGGTATAATTTATAAAATACTTAAATCAAGAGTTAAAAAAGAAAAGTAAATAGTAATTTATGGTATAATATTTATGGATATTATTAATAAATTAGAGATAAAAACACAGTTTTGGTTGGTAGTCCAAACCTGTCTATATTCTTATAGATGGAAGTAACCTTCCCTCCTGGGGTCGTCCCTTCTCTATGTCAAATTTTATTTTACAGGAGGAAAATTGAAATGAAAGTAAGTATTAAGTTTACTGTATTTTTTGAAGATATATTCTGGGTAGGTGTTTTTGAGAGGATATACTTCAATAAATATGAAGTTTCAAAAGTTGTATTTGGTTCTGAACCAAAAGATTATGAGATATATGATTTTATATTAAAGCACTTTTGTGATTTGAAATTTAGTAATTCTTTATCAACAAGTGAATTAAAGTACAAAAAGGTAAATCCTAAAAGAGTTCAAAGAGAAATCAAAAAACAAACAAGAACTAATGGTATAGGAACAAAAGCACAACTTGCTATGAAATTACAATATGAACGAAACAAATCAGAAAAAAGAAAAGATTTGAAAGAAAAAAGCCATAAAGAAAAAGAATGGAAATTTCAATTATACCAACGCAAAAAGAAAGAAAAACATAAAGGACATTAATCTATAATTTTTATATTAAGATAATAAAAAACTTGAATATCAGTAATAGGTTATCCTTAAACAACTGGCATTTTTCTAAAAGCAATAAAGCATATGCGAATTTAATAAGACTTAAAGTGCACCTTTGGGGAATCCCCCTAAAGGTGTCTAATAAAAATAGGTTTAAAAAAATCTACATATTTTAGTAATCATAATCAAGGTGGTAATTTACGTTAGCTAATCTCAACAGCTTATTTGGATATCCCAAATTTAAAATCCCAGAGATTCACCAACAAGAATAATTTTTATTCTTCCAGGAGTTTTGCACATTCTCGTTTCAATAACGTAAGAGCAAATACAATCCTCTGCCTTACAATTTCCACAAGCTCCATTTATAACACAAGGTGTCTTTTTTGGAGGATGTAGAAATGGATTTGATGAACAGCGTTGTGCATTGATAGGAGCTGCATATGTTCTAGCCCTTGCTACTGCATCCTCAACAGTTTTGCAAACCTTATTCATTCCAATGACAGCTATGACATTTTTGGGACCAAAAGTAATCGCTGCCACTCGATTACCCACACTGTCTATATTGATTAATACACCGTCTTCACTAATTGCATTGAAACTTGTTAAATAGGTATCACACAACAATGATTGGCGCATTAAATCATATCGTTCATCCATTGTTTGGGCTTTGTCACGATCAATTATAATAAAATTGCCTTGATATATTCGCTCAATCAGCCCAATCTCTTCAAGTGTAACCGACCCTCCCCATGATACGGATGAAGATTCCGGTATAAGTGATAATGCTTTTTCGGCAGCATCTATGGCATTATCACAGTAATATGCCTCAAATTTCCTGCTTTGTAGATTTTTAATTAGTTTAGTGGCTAGAAGTTCATTTCTTGTTTTTATAGCACTATTTTTTTCTTCCATATTTGTTCCTCCATTTTGGTTGATAAAAATGTTTTTATAGGAGTATTTCTTATTATATACTTCCCTGTTTTTTATAAGTATAGTATTATACAAATAGAAAGTATGTTGCACATGCAACGGAAAATGAGGTGTTCTTATGGATGATTTAGATATTTTGGTGCAATCACATTTGTTTTCCGGTATTGAACCGAATGATATTGAAAAAATGCTCATATGTTTATCTGCGATGCGCAAAGAATATGAAAAAGGTGAAATGGTTGTCTGCGAAGGGGACTCTGTTAATGATATTGGCATTATACTGAAGGGTAGTGCCCGAAGCACTAAATTGAGTATCACAGGTAAACAAATTATTGTTTCACTACATTATCCAGGTGGTTATACTGCCATCTTAACAGCTGCCAGTGGTAAACGGAAGTGTCCTATGTCGGTACAGGCACTGGAGTCCCTTGCTGTGCTTTTTATTCCTGTCAGAAATGTGTTGAGTCGTTGCAAAAAACTTTGTATAGCTCATGAGCAATTGCTCCTCAACTTTTTTGACAGTATTGCGGAAAGGGCATTGGAGTTACATGATCGTAACGATTGTCTAATTATGCCAACCATTCGCGATAAAGTTTTAACTTACTTAACTAAGGTTTGCCATGAATCCAAAGCACGGATTGTTAGAATCCCATTTAATAGAGAAGCTATGGCTGGTTACTTGAATGTAGATCGCAGTGCTCTGTCTAGGGAACTTGCACAAATGAAACGAGATGGACTGATTGATTTTTATAAAAATAAGTTTGAACTATTGTAGTATTCATTCACATAATCGGTATATGGCAGCTAAGAATAAATATTTTTAGATTTCCTAAATGAATAAACATAATTATTTTTACGGTTTAGTTTAGAGGTATTGATATTGTAAAAGTAATCATATCTTTTTCACAATTTGCACATATGTTTCCACCATGCCTTTCAACTATACTTTCTCCTTATATGTACTGTAACGGTTCTGTTAAGTTCCATATAAGGTTCCTTCCATACATTTTCATATATTTGTTTTATACTCAATACATTGTTTTTGTTCTTTGCAAGAAAAGCTAAAATCTCAAATTCATGTGGAGTCAAATTTATTTCATTATTATCTATTTTCACAATATGTTTATCTGTATCTATAAGCATGTCCTGTATTTTAATGAAATTTGAATTGCCATGAAAATTTAAATTGAAGTCCTTATATCTCCTTAAATGGGATTTTACCTTTGCAATTAACAACATTGGGTTAAAAGGTTTTGAAATATAGTCATCTGCCCCAATGGTAAGTCCCATTATCTTATCTGCATCATCAATTTTTGCAGATAGTATTATTATAGGCAGATTCAAGTCTTCTCTTATTTTCATACATGCCATCATGCCATCCATTCTCGGCATCATAATATCTAAAAGTATCAGATCTATTTTATTGGTTTTTAAAATTTCAAGTGCCTCTACTCCATCTTTTGCACAGAGATAATCTATATTTTGATTTTTTAGCATTATGGTCAGAAGTTCACGTATATTTTCATCATCATCTACAATTAAAACTACATTTTTGTCCATGTGGAAATTCTATTGTATCTACATCATATTATATACACTTTTTTCCCTCTTTTGGGTAATTGTAATAAAATCTTAATAAGTAGCATCAATTTTGTAATAAAAAATATACCGGTTCTGTAATATGAATACATTATAATGAAGTAATTATATAAATAAGGATGTGAACTTTTTGGAAGTGCTAAAATTGGAAAATGTGTCAAAGAGTATAGGAAAAAGAGAAATTGTAAAAAATTTGAATTTAACTGTAAATGAAGGTGAGATCTTCGGATTTTTAGGACTAAATGGGGCAGGAAAGACCACAACTATAAAGATGATTGTGGGATTTTTAAAACCTACCAGAGGCGAAATTTATGTATATGGAAAAAGTATTAAAAATAATAGGATAAGCTTTATAAGTAATATAGCGGCTGTGGTGGAGACACCGGATATGTATCCCTATTTAACTGGAATTGAAAATTTAAAGCAGCTGGCAAGGATGGATAGAAATATTGCTCAATCAGACATAGAGGAGGCCGTAAAGTTAGTGGGGCTGGGGGACAGGATAGATGATAAATTCAAAAAGTATTCCCTCGGAATGAAACAGAGACTTGGGGTTGCACAGGTTCTCATGGGAAATAAAAGGGTGTGGATATTAGATGAACCTACCAATGGGCTTGATCCAAGTGGAATGATTCATTTTAGGAATATATTTAAAAAATATTCCAGGGAGAAGAAAGTTACTATATTTATATCATCCCATATACTTGGTGAAATGGAATCCATGTGTGATAGGGTGGCCTTTTTAAATGAAGGTGAGATTAAGGGAATAGAAGAGATAAATAATATGAAGGGAAATCTTGAAAAAAGATATGTGGAAGTTGTGGGGGGAGAAAAAGATGATTTCTGCAATAATTAAAAATGAAATTATTAAAATATTTTACAGAAAAAAATTTTTAATATGTGCTATTATATTGTTGATTACAGCGGCATTTTCAGTATTGATTGTAAATAATGGAAATGGAGAAAGGGGACTTGAAAAAGCAAAGAATGTACAACAATACTATAAGGAGCAAAAAAAATCAGTAAAAGATAAGGCAAAGATTGCTGAAATTCAGGAACATATAGATGGCATTGACAATATGATAAAAGACTATGAATTTGAAAAAAGCCATCCTCTGGCCTGAAAAGATACTTTGAAAAAAGATGTAAAACTTATGGAAAGTGTTGATGACAGTAAAATGGAAGCTGTCATAAAAGAGCAGAGAAAAGAAGAAATTGCCTATAAAAAATATCTATTAGATAATAATATAAAGCCAATTAGTGAACTTGAGGCCACAGGATATATATTATTTAGTAATTACATTATGATTTTGGAATATGGTATGATAGTCATATTTTTAGCAGTAGTTTTTATGTCAATAGATAGCGTTTCCAGTGAATATACACCTCCTACGTTAAAGCTTCTGCTTTTAAGACCTATTACAAAGTCAAAACTTATACTTGGAAAATTTTTAGCTTGTACTATTTCAACTTCCGCACTTGTAGCTATTTTTAATCTTCTAATCTTTTTATTTGGAGAATTTGTATATGGCTTTGACAGCTTCAAGTATCCAGTTCCCATAGGACCCGCCTTTAAACACAGCAGTATACAAAATGTGGATTTACATAAATTTATATCTGTCATTCCAGGTACATCAGGCATTATACCTCTTTATAAATTTTTAATTGAATTTATGATTTTACAGATAATTTTTATAATTGCAGCTACAAGTTTTTGTATTTTAGTATCTACCATAATTAAAAGTAATGCAGCAGCAGCATCTATAGCTATACTATTTGGAGTAGTTTACATAATATTTTCAAATATCTCTGCATTATCTGATATGTCATATATTAAGCCAGCATTTTTTATAGCGCTTGGCAGCCCCAGAACTATAATAACAAGGCAAATTGTACAAGATACAGGTGCATACTACATAAATACCTTATCTGCCAGTTTGATAATGATTGCATGGACTATATTCTTTTTAGCATGGAGCATAATTGCAGCTGAAAAAAGAGAAGAGTATATTTAAAACTTTTTTATGATAAGATGAATAAATCAATATGAAGTGGGAAAGCAGGAAAATATATCTTAATTTATATAAAACACAAAGTACCTTTCATTTGTTTTATATTGTTAAAGAAACAAAAATATGATAGTATTGGTCATAGACTATCTACTTGGGTTACTTTAGAAAGGGAGTTATATTTATATGGTTTTTTTAATAAATATGATTATTGTGTTTTTACTCATATTCATGAATGCTTTTTTTGTTGCTGCGGAATTTGCAGTAGTAAAAGTCAGAAAATCCAGAATAGAAACCCTGGTGGCTGAAGGAAGCAGAAATGCAAAATTTACTTTAAAAGTCATTAAAGATTTAAATTCATATTTGTCTGCATGCCAATTGGGAATAACTTTAGCCTCTTTAGGGTTAGGGTGGGTAGGAGAGCCCGCAGTTGCCAATGTACTTATGCCTTTATTTAATTTATTTCATTTTTCAGAAGGGGTAGTGCATTCTATTTCTCTTGTTATTGGTTTTTCAATTATAACTGCTTTTCATATAGTACTTGGTGAATTGACTCCTAAATCACTAGCTATTATAAATACAGAAAAAATAGCCATGTATACATCCCTGCCTCTTATTATATTTTACAAGGCAACCTATCCTATAATGTGGGCCTTTAATCACAGTACTGATTTAGTGCTGAAGATATTTGGAATTTCACAGTGGGATGAGCATGAGACAGCCTACACTGACGATGAAATAAAACTATTACTTGAAGAAAGTTATAAAAGTGGATTGATAGATAAGACAGAATTAACCTTTGTGGATAATATATTTGATTTTTCCGAGAAGACTGTAAAAGATATTATGGTACCGCGTACTGACATGACCTGTATTTTTTCAGAGGATTCCCTAGAAGATATTATAAAAGTTGTGATGGATAGACAGCACACTAGGTATCCTATTTGTACATATAACAAGGATAATGTTATTGGATTTATACATATTAAAGATCTGTATAAACAGCAGATTCAGGGAGATAAAAATATAAAAGATATTATTCGGAAGGTTAAATTTATTCCAAAGTGGATGCCTATAAGCGATCTGCTGAAGGTGTTTAAAAAAGAAAAATCCCAGATAGCCATAATTATTGATGAATATGGAGGAACACTTGGGCTAGTTACAATTGAAGATATCCTGGAGGAAATTGTAGGTGAGATTCAAGATGAATTTGATGAAGAAGGAACAGAAATCAATAAAACTGAAGACAACAAGTATGTTGTAGATGGAAAACTTATTCTTGAAGATGTAAATGATCTTCTTCAAATTGATATCAAGTCTGAAAATGTTGACACCTTGGGGGGATGGATTTATTCCAAGTTAAATTCATATCCAAAGGTCAATGATAAGGTTAACTATGAAAATTATGAATTCACTGTGTTAAAGTGTAATAAGAAGAGGATAGGCAAGATTTTAATTGAAAAACTCAAATAAATTTTTATTGACATAAGATTAAATTTATAGTAGACTGTTTTTCAAATAGATAAAGGCGATGATAAGATAAAGTAGATATGTCAAGTATTTCAAAGAGAGTGGGATAAAGATGTGAACCCATAAATACGCATTTCGAAAATCATCTTGAAGCTGTAGGCTGAAATTCAAGTAAGCTGATCCGGTTATGTAAATCGTTATTTAAATCAAGTAAAAAAATGGGTGGTACCGCGGCAGACATTTCGCCCCAGCGAAATAGGTCTGTCTTTTTATTTGCCATTTGTTTGAGAGAAAGGAAAGAAGCTTTAATGGATATTATAGTTTTAGTTAAACAAGTTCCGGATATGGAAAAAGTAAAATTTGACAGAGAAAAGGGAGTAGTAGATAGAACATCTGCCAGTGCAGAAATCAATCCTTTTGATTTAAATGCACTGGAAACAGCAGTTCAAATAGCTGAAAATATCGATGCCAGAGTTACTGCTGTAAGTATGGGGCCTCCAAATACAGAAAGTGCGTTAAAAGAATGTATTGCAAGGGGTGCTCATGAAGGAGTGCTTGTAAGTGATAGAAAATTTGGAGGTTCAGATACAAAGGCGACTTCTAAAATACTTGCCAGTGCCATTAAAAAGTTGGGAGCCTATGATCTGGTAATCGCTGGAGAAAAGACTGTAGATGGAGATACAGGACAGGTTGGTCCCGAAGTTGCAGAATTTTTAAATATACCTCATGCAAGTTATGTAAGTAAAATTACAGAAATGAATAAGGACAGCATGGAGGTACATTCTGAAATCTGGGAAGGAACTTATTTAAAAAGTATAAAATTTCCATGTCTTATTACAGTTACAAAGGATATCAATCATCCAAGATTGCCTTCTTTTAAAAATAAGATGAAAGCCAGAAAAGCAGAGATTAAGATATTAAAGCTTGAGGATTTAGAAGAATTTTTGAATGAGGATAATGTTGGCTTTAAGGGTTCACCTACAAAAGTAAAGAAAATAGAAATTCCCCAAATAGAAAAAAGACAGGGAAAAATTTATAGGGAGTCAGATACTGTTGAGGCAGAGAATGAATTAATTAATATATTTAAAAAGATTAAGGTTTTGGAGGTGTAGTAGTGGGTAAGGAATATAGTGGTATATTGGTATTTGCAGAACAAAAAAATGGACAAATTCATAAAGTCAGTTATGAACTTCTGGGAAAAGCAAGGCAGCTTTCTGATAAATTAAATGCTCCGGTGTACAGTGTTGTGTTAGGAGCAGATGGTATAGAGGCCGAAGAACTTATATATAGGGGAGCAGATAAGGTATTTTATATACAGGATGATATGTTTAATCTACCAGAAGAAGTAACCTATACAATTAACCTGAAGAATTTAATTAAAGATATCAAACCTGAAATTTTTTTGATTGGTGCCACTACCCTGGGAAGATCATTGGCACCTAGGCTGGCAGCGTCCTTAAATACGGGACTTACAGCAGATTGTACAGGTCTTGAAATCGATGAAGATAGAAAATTGGTTCAGATAAGACCGGCTTTTAGCGAAAATATACTGGCTCATATAAAAACATACACATATCCCCAGATGGCTACAGTGAGATATAAAGAATTTGACGAGGGCACAAGAGATGCTAAAAGGCAGGGAGATATTTTAAAGGTAGAGGCTTTAAGACTCGAAAATGAACTGGTAAAAGTGATAACACAACTTAGATCCCAGGAAATTAATATATCTGATGCAAATGTAGTAGTGGCAGCGGGTAAAGGATTGAAAAAGGCAGAAGATATGGCTATGTTAAAGGAGTTAGCGGATTTGCTGGGAGGTGTAGTTGGAGCCAGCAGGGAAATAGTTGAAGAAGGGTTTATATCCAAGGACTTTCAAGTAGGATACAGCGGCAACAGGGTAAAACCTAAATTATATATAGCTTGTGGAATTTCAGGAGCACCGCAGCACCTTGCAGGAATGAAAGAATCGGGGTTTATTGTTGCAATCAATACAGATCCTTCAGCTCCTATATTTAATATAGCAGACTACGGAATAGTTGATGATATGTATAAGGTAATACCTGATTTGATAACTAAGATAAAAGAAAGCAGTTTAGAAACTATAAATTGTTAAATAATAAAGAAGAAGGGATAAAAATGAATACAGATTTAATTAAAAATTCACCCGAGAAGGTAGTTGAAAATTTAAAAGCAATTGTAGGAGAAGATTGGGTTACAAGTGATTTATCTAAGATGCAGAGGTATCTTTATGATGAAACTGAATCTTTACTTCGTCCTGAAGCATGTAAAGATTGTGTGGTGGTAAAACCGGCGTCCCCAGAGGAAATATCAAAAATATTAAAATATGCAAACAAGGAATTGTTGCCTGTAGTAGTTAGAGGGGGTGGAACAGGAGTAGTTGCAGGAGCCATACCCACACAGCCAAGTATTATTTTATCCATAGAAAGATTAAACAAAGTTGTGGAATTTGATGAAAAGAATATTATGATTACCATGGAAGCTGGAGCAACACTAGCACAATTATTAGAAGTATTAAGCAAAAATGGTAAGCTGTTTTTTCCAGTTCATCCGGGAGATGAAGGAGCACAAGTTGGAGGGATGGTGGCAGCAAATGCTGGAGGTACCAGGGCAGTAAAACATGGAATTATGAGAAATCATGTTAAGGCATTGGAAGTGGTTCTTGCTACAGGAGAAATCGTTACACTGGGTGGAAAGTTATTAAAGAATAATATGGGTTATGATCTGCTTCAACTTATGATAGGCGGAGAAGGAACCCTTGGAGTTATTACAAAAGTTACATTGAGATTATATGCTGCAAGTAAATATAATGGAACATTACTGGTTTCATTCAATAGCCAGAGAGAAGCTTGTGATGCAGTACCTGAAATACTACAGGAGGGAATTACACCTCTTGCCATTGAGTATATGGATAGGGTTATATGTGAAGAATCAGCCAAGCAGCTTGGAACTAAGTGGCCTGCAGTTAAAGGATCCGTGGACTTGATGTTTATACTTGACTATGCCAGCGAAGAGGATCTATATTCAAATAGTGAAAAATTAGTAGAAATATGTGAGAGACACAATTCTGTAGACAGCATTATAGCAGAAACTGAAAAAGAACAAAGGCATCTCTTGGAGATAAGAAGTAATGCATATGGTCCTTACAAAAATAATATAGCGGATATTATGGATGTAGCTGTACCACCTTCCTCTGTACCTGATTTTTTTGATGATGTAAAGAGGTTGACTAAAGAATATGACAATAAAATTGTTTCTCTCGGACATATAGGAGATGGAAATATTCACAATTTTATTATGGGTGATAATGGGAAACTACCTGCTAATTATGAAGAGCTTAAAGAAGCCATATATAAAACTGCTATAAAATATGGAGGAACGATAACTGCAGAACATGGAACTGGAAAACTGAGAAAAAAACATATGCCTCTTCAATTCAGTAAAAGGGAAATTGAAATTATGGAAGGAATTAAGAAAGTATTTGATCCAAATGGCATTTTAAATCAAGGAGATATGGTAGATTGAAGAAAAGTTTAATTAAATAATGAATAATCTTTTAAAAAATAAAAAATTAAGGTAAAGTTTAGATATTATTCTTGAAAATTCTAAAAATTACATGTAAAATTATGAATATATATTGATAATAGCACACTTATTGAAAAATAAGGTCGCAAAGCTATGGGTCTAAAGAAAAGTTATTTTTCTATGATTGCCAGGTTGCCAAAATTATAATTATAAGACTTTAATATGTGTATTTATACTTTTTTTGGTGCCTATGATATATAGGCACCTTTTAATTTTTGTTCAGGATGATAATTATTATTAATATATTATAATAATAGATTTAAATAAATGAAAGGACAGGTGTATTAAATTATGAAAAAACATGAAATTAATTTGGACAAGGGAAAAAAAGAATTGGGTGTAAAAGTATGGGGTATGTATGAAGAGAAAGATGCTAAAAGCTTCATAGAGGAATTCCAAAAAACAGCATCTGCTATACAACCTTCGGAGTATACATTATCTTTTGATTGCAAAGAATTAAAGGTTTCTACCCGAGATATGGTGCCAATGCTGGAAGGCTGCTTTAAAATGTATAAGGATTTAAATTTCAACAAAGTTATTATAAATGCGGGCAATAATGCAACTCTAAAGATGCAGTTCACAAGAATAGCTAGAAATGCAGGACTTGATGCAAAAATAATGTAATAATGTGTAGAGAAAATACAGGGTGAATTTTATAAACTTATATATTTTTGTTATTTAAGGAGGGCTAATATGGGTGTAAAATTGAGTTGTATTGATATCTGTCATGGTTCTAAAGTTGTTTCAAATGACTTTTATTTAAAGCACTTTGAGAAGCAAGGTAAGCATGTAAATCATTTGTTAGAGGATATAATGGGTAGAGATAAAAGATTTATGTTTGATGATGATGAAACAACCTTATC
This sequence comes from Clostridium kluyveri DSM 555, assembly GCF_000016505.1. Classification (NCBI taxonomy): domain Bacteria; kingdom Bacillati; phylum Bacillota; class Clostridia; order Eubacteriales; family Clostridiaceae; genus Clostridium; species Clostridium kluyveri. The sequence continues at coordinate 3,561,585 of NC_009706.1, read as the reverse complement.
TTCAGCTTTAAAAGTATCCAAATCTGTACTAGTGAAGGCGGACTTGACCGGTAATGACATAGATATGATAATATGTTCTTCTATATTATCGGAATATATTGCACCTTCAATGTCAATTTTATTACATAAAGAGTTAAATGCAGGAAGAAATGTAATGTGTTTTGATATGAATGCCAATTGTGCTGGTATGACGGTTGCCCTAGAGCTTGCATCAAATTATTTAATATCCTCAAATAGAGCAAAAAAGGCCTTGATTGTGGGTTGTGATGATATGCATTCCTTGATTGATCCTAATAATGAACTTTGTTATGGCAATTATGGACATGCTGCTTGTGCGATAGTTCTAGAAAAAGTAAATGAGAATTGTGGAATACTTGATGAGGAGTATTATATAAATACAGAAGAAAGTGAAAATATTATGTGTCCACGGAATGGATTTTCCAGTTTTTTTAAATCAAAAAATGTAGATGAGTTTTCTTTCAAATGGCTTCCCTTTGATGGAGGAGCTTGCGTTTACCCTGCAGCTGAAATTATGACTAGAATGTTAAAGAAAAAAGGATTAACTCAAGAAGATATCAGTATGTTTTGTTTTTCACAGTTTGCATTTTCAAATATAGAACATATAAGAGAGCTTATGAATATAGATGAAGACAAGAGTGTCTATGTAGGGGACAGATATGGATATACTAGTACAAGCAGTCCCTTTATAGCATTATATGAAGCTATAGAACAAGGAAAGGTTAAAAGAGGAGATTATGTAGTGTTCTGGACTATTGGCAGCGGTTCTCAAAGTATAGTTATGCTTTACAAATATTAAAAATATATAAATTTATTAAATTCTTCTAGGATTCAGGTAAGTTTGCTATAGAGAATGGTTTTTATCTGAATCTTAGAACAATTTTAAAGGAATGCAGCAATATGAGTATCATAACTTTGAAGAATATAAAAATGATGTAATATTATTCCAATGTCTTATTGAATTTAATCACTGTTAAACCTATAATGATAATGATTAACAGACTTAAAGATAATATGGGACCTATAATATATGACAAATTTACTCCTTTTACTATTATAGCCCTTAAAATTTGAAGAAAATAAGTTAGTGGCAGAACACAGCTTATGAGATAGATTATCTTGGGCATAGCTTCTCTTGGAAACATAAACCCTGACAGCAGTACGCTGGGAAGTAAAAGTGCCAAAGAAGCCTGCATTGCCTGTAGTTGAGTTTTGGCAACAGTGGAAATAAACATACCTATGGCTAGAGAACATATTAAAAATAAGGTTCCAAGTATCATAAATAGTGTCACACTTCCTTTTATGACTATGCCAAACAGTAAATTACCTAAAATCAATACAGTCACCATATTTAAAAAGCCAATTATTGTGTATGGCACCAATTTCCCCATTATGAGTTCAAAGGGAGTAATAGGTGTCATAATAAGCTGTTCAATAGTACCTTTTTCCCGTTCACGTACCATTGCAAAGGAAGTTAATATAACAGTAATGTTTTGAAGAATTAGTCCCATAACACCAGGTACATTGAATTTACTGCTTTCCAGGGTAGGGTTATAAAGTAGTAGAGGTCTTATATTTATTCCTGCGCTTGTTGGTATATTACTTGCAGATTTTTTAAACTCTACTTTCTTCATTTTAGTGGAATAGTTATTTCCTATAAGTATGGAATATGACATGGCAGTTCTTGCTATAGTGGGGTCAGAGCCATCTACCAACACTTGAACACTGGCTGTTTCATTTCTATTTAATTTCTTGGAATAGTCAGGGGGTATTACAATTCCTACTTTTACTTTTCCCATGTCAATATATTTTTCCACCTCATTGTATGAATCTGCGGAACCATAGAGCTTGAAATAGTATGAATTTATAAATGCATTTACAAGTTGCCTGCTTTCTAAAGTTTTGCTGCCGTCATATATTATGAGATTTACATTATTTACATCTGTATTTGCTGCAAATCCAAATAAAAGCAGCATCATTATTGGCATTATAAGAGCTATAATAAGGCTTGGCTTATCTCTTTTTATATGGATAAATTCCTTTTTTGTAACTGTGATTAGTCTTTTGAGTTTCAATTTTTATGCCCTCCTTTTTCATTTTTTATTTGTTTCAATTGGGTAAAGGAGGACACTATTTCTCTATTTGAAAGTTCTTTAACGTATTTAATAAATATATCCTCTAAGTTTTCTATATTATTTTTTTTGTATAAATTTTCAGGGGTATCTATGGTTATAAGTCTGCTGTTAAATATAAAACCTATTATATCGCAAATAGAGGCTTCATCCATGTAATGGGTAGTTACTAGTACGGTGATTCCATCTGATACCAGATTACTTATTGTATACCAGAATTCTCTTCTTGAAACCGGGTCCACTCCTGCAGTAGGTTCATCTAAAATCAGGAGGCTTGGATTATGTATTAAAGAGCATCCAAGTGCCAGTCTCTGTTTCCATCCCCCGGAGAGTGTTTTTGCCAGATTTTTTTCTTTTCCTGTGAGATTTGCCATGTGGATAAGTTCTTTTTTTCTTATATCGAGTTTTTCTCTGGGGATCATATATATATTCCCATAAAAATCTAAGTTTTCCTCTACAGTAAGATCTTCATAAAGGCTGAACTTTTGAGACATATATCCTATATTTTGTTTTATCTTTTCAGAATCTTTAATAAGATCATATCCTAAAACTGAACCTTCCCCTGAAGTAGGTTTTAAAACCCCGCATATCATCCTTATAGTTGTGGATTTTCCAGAACCATTTGGCCCTAAAAGACCAAATATTTTTCCCTTTGGAATAGAAAAAGACAGATTATCCACAGCTGTAAAATTTCCAAATTTTTTTGTAAGATTGCTGATAGAAATTGCATAATCCATAGTAATTCTCCTTTATTTCAGAGTAACATCTAAAAGCATGCCTGATTTCACAGTCTCAAGATTATCTGATATTTTTATTTTTACTTCATATACAAGTTTCATTCTATCTTCTTTGGTTACGATATTCATAGGTGTAAATTCTGCTTCTTTGGATATATAGCATACTTTTCCCTTTATAACTTTATCTTTTATAAAGTCACTTTTCATAGTAACTTCTTTGTTAAGTTTTACATATGGAAGTATTTTTTCAGGAACATATATTTTTATATACATATTATTGCTGTCAAGAAGGGTAATGATTGGGGAACCTAAAGATACATATTCTCCTTTTTTAAAATTAACTGTTTCCACAATTCCATCTGATGAAGCTTTTATATTACTTTTTTCCAGAGCAATTTTAGATAGTGCTATATTCTGCTGGGCTTGATCAATGCCATACTTGGCTGTGGCTTCATCTCTGGCTGTAGCACTATTAACTAAAAGATCAAGTTTATCAGTAGCAGCTGCCAGTTGGGCTTTATAGCTTTCAAGCTGGGCATTTGCAGACGATAGGGCACTTTTTGTATTATTTAGGGCTGTTTGGGCATTATCCAAATCATTTTTGTATTTATCTAAATTTTCATTGGATTCATATCCTTTTTCATTAAGAGTTAAATGGTCATCATATATTTTTTTCTTATAATCATAATTAGTTTGGGCGCTATTAAGATTATTCTGGGAAGTTTCAAGGGCAGCTTCCCCTTGTGTTACCAGAGATTCACTTTGTTTTACCAGTTCTTTTTGTGCATTTATCTCTTCAATTCTGGTGCCGTCATTGATTTTCCCCAGTTCATTTTCTGCGTTTTGAAGTGAAATATTAGCCTGATTCACATTAATTGTATTTTCATCTGAATCCAGTACTGCTATTATATCTCCGGATTTAACTTTAGTACCTTCTTCCACTTTGATATCCTTTATTTTTCCTGATAGTTCACTGCTGGCATTTAATTCATCTGCTTCTACAGTACCTGAAAACTGAAATTCATTGGAGCTTTTATCCATAGTATTTTTAATAACAAAAAATATAGATAGACCTATTAAAATTACAGTAAAAATAATAACTGGTTTCATATTTTTTAGTTTATTTTTCATGGATCTTCCTCCTCTTTTTTATTTTTGTCTAATACCATTGAGTAAAATATCCGTTAATTTACCGATTTCTTTCTTGTCTCCTTCTCCTGCAAAATATTCAGGAAAAATACTGCTTAAAAATATGTAACCTCCTATAATGCTTACTGTGCTTCTCAATATAGAGTAGGGTTCAATATTACGCAATTCATTTTTATCCATATGCTCATTTATAAATTTTTCAGTTACAGGAAAAGCTTTAGATATTATTTGTTCTTTAAGTACAGTTAAAAGTTCCGGATGATAGGATGCCTCCACTAGAACAGTTTTAATAAGTGGAAGATTTTTTTTAACAAGTTTTATTCTATCTGCCATAAGTTCTTTTAAAACTTCATCTATGGGTTTATCCTCACTGCTTTCCATTATTTTTATTGCAGATTCCAGCACAAGTGGTTTCATGAATTTTGTGGCAAAGGGAATTATAAGTCCCATAAGCAGATCTTTTTTTGTCTTGTAATATCTAAATATTGTTCCTTCAGCTACAGATGCCTCTTTTGCAATCTCACTGGTTCTGCTGTTTCCATAGCCATTTTGAGAAAATACTTTAATAGCAGCATTGAGAATTTGCCATTGTCTTTCTGTGAACTCTTTATCACTCAAATTATTATCATTTAAAAAATTTTCAAAAAGTTTTTCATAATTTTCATCTGAGAAATTCATATTATACCTCCGTGTAAATAAATGAGTAAGTACTCACTTACAATGTACTACTTTTTAATATTGTTGTCAATTGTAATATTTTGCATGGGATTTTCACATAATGTGTATCAACCTATAGTGTTAAGGCTGCTTCAGGGGGTTATTACAGGGTATAGTACAGCTTGTATTACATTAATTGCTACCCAGACTGAAAGGAAACATGTGGGATTTGCCCTTGGAACACTTTCCACAGCTTCTATATCGGGGTCACTTATAGGACCTACCATTGGAGGATATCTAGAAGAGATTCTGGAACTGCAAAGTGTATTTTTTGTAACTGGAACTCTTATGATGATTGTATTTATAACTACAGCTATATTTGTTAAAGAGAATTTTGTACCTTCAAAAAAAAGGGTACTTAACATTAAAGAAGTGTGGAATGTAATACCAAATCATAATTTGATAGTAATTATGTTTGTAACATCTTTTATTTTACAACTTGCTTTTTATTCTATAGAACCTATTGTAACGGTATATGTTACTGAACTAGCCCATTCTTCGTTACATGTTGCACTAATTTCAGGGCTTACATTTTCAGCATCAGGATTAGCCAGCATAATAGCTGCACCTAAACTTGGAAAACTTTCAGATAGAATTGGAGCTAGAAAAGTTATTCTTATGGCACTTATTGCAGCAGGAATTGTATCTATACCTCAAGCTTTTGTAAAAAATCCATGGCAGCTTATGCTGCTTAGATTTATTTTAGGACTAGCAACTGCAGGGTTAACTCCGTCAGTTAATGTAATAGTTAGAAAGGTTAGCCCGGAGCATTTGATAGGAAGAATATTTGGATTTAGTATATCTGCACAGTATCTTGGCACTTTTAGTGGTTCAATACTGGGTGGTCAGATAGCAGCAATGTTTGGAATTCGCAGTGTATTTATTGTTACAGGAAGTTTACTTTTGACAAATGCTTTTTGGGTATATAAGGCTGCATATAGAAAGTTGAAAGCGTTTGTTTAGCTTTATATTGTTGAAACCATAAACGAAAGTTTAGCATTCAAAAAATTTTTAAGAGGGAAGTCTGCTGATCTATAAAGGATTATTGATATATGGCATAAGGATCATAAATTCTAATTTTTGCATAGGTTATAGGAATTGTGTAGGACCTCTTTAGATGAGATATATTTCGTATTTCCTTTGTGTCATATGCCTTATTGCTCAGAATATTGCTATTCTTTATTTTGATATGATACAGCACCTCAACTTGGAGTTGAAGAAAAGCATTCTGATGTTGAAAATAGAGCAAAGCTTATAAATAATCCTTTTAAAATATAAGAACCTGCTTTGAAATTAAATGACAAATTAGACTCTCAATTTCTTTATAGAGTATATGTATGCTCTTCAGTATATGATAAAGCTGCTGATATTACCCCATATTAAAGTAATTTATAAATTATAAAAGTTATTACTATACCTAACAAATTGTTAATTGAATGTTCTGAAAATACTACAAAACCGGCTACATCAATTCTTTTTGATTTAAAAAAATATACAATGAATGCATATCCCCAAATCAGTCCTTTAACTCCAGCCTGTATTGCCCAAAATGATCCCCAGATCACATCGTTGGTATTAAAAAAGTGAGGGATTCCAAAACATATTGAGGATACAATTACTGCAATTATTTGTATGGTTTTAGAATATGAATAATATAAGAATATACCTATTATTATAACCTGACATATTAATGTTTCACCCAGTGGCGCAAATAAGATACCGTTAATAGTAGATGATATATTTGTTATTAGTAAATTATTAATTTTAATAATATCATTAGGAAGCGGTTTTACAAAGTATTCTATTAGGAAAAAAGCAATATACGATATAAAATATGGTACTATTGAAGTAATTAAAATAAATTTAAGCATAGATATATTTGTTAAGTAATTATGCAATTTTTTTATCACAAAACATCCCCCCATCTGTCATGAGAATCCTCTTGAAAAATCAAAGGACTTGATTTTTATATTGTTGAAACCTAAAGTGGGCTCTTATAATGGACCCAAGAATTATGAAGAAAAATTATAATTTTGAATTTGCTGAAATATATTTTAATCATAGCCTAACATAAGTATGTTAAAAATTTGTTTTGACAAAGGGGTCTACTTTAGGTCATCCTATATTAAAGTAATTTGTAAAATATAAGAGTTATTACTATACCTAACAAATTATTAATTGAATGTTCTGAAAATACTACAAAACCAGCTATATCAATTCTTTTTGATTTGAAAAAATATACAATAAATGCATATCCAAAAATCAATCCTTTAACTCCAGCTTGTACTGCCCAAAGTAATCCCCAGATCACATCATTGGTATTAAAAAAGTGAGGGATTGCAAAGCATATTGAGGATACAATTACTGCAATTATTTGTATGGTTTTAGAATATGAATAATATAAAAATATACCTATTATTATAACCTGAAATATTAATGTTTCAATTAATGGCGCAAACAAAATACCATTAATAGCAAATGGTACATTTGTTATTAATAAATTGTTAATTTCAATAATATCATTAGGAAGTTGTCTTATAAAGTTTTTTATTAAGAAAAGAATAATGTATGATATAAAGCAGGGCACTATTGAAGTAATTAAAATAAATTTAAACATAGATATATTTATTAAGTAATTATGCAATTTTTTTATCACAAAACATCCCCTATCTGTGATGAGAATCCTCTTGAAAACTCAAAGAACTTGATTTTTATATATTACAAGGATCAGCATTTCTGTTCGCTCCTAATATTTTAACTAAATTACCAAGTTGTTATCTTATTAAAAAATGCCTCATCCAATTTGTTTTTATTGGTTTTATAAGTGATAATAGAGTTAGTATAACTCCAATAGAACCTGATAATAAAAATATATTATTAGATTTTACTAATTGGTACTCTTTCTTAAGATAATTTTTTTCGTCAACATCAATATTATAAAATCCTAAGAGGGCATTTTTATTATACAAACTTATAATTTTATCTAGTATCTTTTTTCTTGTGTTATCAAATATATTATTATTTGTATCTATATACATTGCTTGAATAATTGCTAATAAACCAGAATAACCATGACAAAAAGTAGGACTCTCTAATTTCCATTCATTTTCATCCATTTTACAAATTGCCTCCAGGGATTTTATGGCAATTAGAGTACTATCTTTGTCATTAATAGTTTCGCCTGCCAAATATATTACTCTTGCTATTCCGGGTGCACCGTAACACCAACTTGCTCTACTCTTATAATTATTACTTTGTTCTAATCCTATATATTCTTCAAATCTAACTCGCCCTAACCAGTATATATTCTTCTTATCATCCATAAAACTAAACATTTTTAGATTTTTCAATATTTTCTTTATGCTTTCATATTGTCCCTTTATTTCAATACCTTCTTTTAATGCGATTGTTAAAGCAGCTAAGGGTCCTGTTATTCCGTGAGATAATCCTAAATTAATAATGTGACTTCCTACGCATATTTTCATAATGTGTTAATATTCAACAAAAAAAACAAAAAAACCTCTTTTGATTTTTAATTTTTTATCTGAAGGCTGCCATTTTTCACACACCCATCTTCTTCAAAGTGTAGAATAAGCAGATCTAACGCCCCTAGATAAGTTCTTTCCCCTATATGTTAAACTTCTGAACCATGAAAATAATTATTGACAATTAGAACTCTAACTAATATAATTTAATATAGTTAGAGTTCTAATTAGGTAAGCTGTAGGAGGCATGAGTATGAATAAGCCTAGATTTTCATTTGAAAGTCCTTATTCGGATTTGATAAGAAGAATTGCTTTAAAAATAAAATTCAAATCTGATGAAAATATAAACAAGTTGGGGTTGAACTCCCAGCAGGGGCGTATGATAAGTTATATATATGAGCATCAGGATGAGGGGATAATTCAAAAGGACCTGGCAGATGTTTTTCAGCGCAGAGGGGCAAGTATTACCAGTATGCTTCAAGGATTGGAGAGAAAAGGGTATATTCAAAGGAGTATTCCTAAAGATGATGAAAGACAGAAAAATATTTATGTACTTCAAAAAGGTGCAGAGCTAATAGAAGAATTTAACAGGATATTCTTTCAAGTTGAAAAAAGTATTACTGAGAATTTAACCGATGGTGAAAAAGAATGTCTGCTGTCTTTACTGATAAAGGTAAATAAAAATTTATAATGCTTATAAAAATCTACAGTAGTTTATACCTATATAGTTAGAATTTTAATTATTAGATATATAATAATATCAAGTCTAATGATATTTTGGATAAAGGGGTGTAAAAAATGGAAAATAATTTAACGAATCAATATTACCTGGAAAGTGCCCCAATTTTAAAGTCAATTGCACATCTGTCAATTCCTATGATGATTGGAATGTCTGTGGGTACAATATATAATATAATCAATGCTTTTTTTATCGGATTAATGCACAATACGGAAATGCTTACAGCTGTTACTTTGGGACTGCCGATTTTTACTATATTAATGGCTTTTGGAAATATGTTTGGAGTAGGAGGGGGGACATTTGTTACCAGACTTGTTGCAAAAAAGGAAATAGAAAAAGCAAAACATATAGCTGGATATATTTTCTACAGCAGTATAATAGCATCAACTTGCATTGCCATTATTGCTTTATTTATAATTAATCCTCTTGTTAAAATTTTAGGAGCAGATACGTCTACTATTGCTTACACAAAAAGTTACTCTTTAACTATGTTCTTTGGTGGATTTGCTACTGTATTAAATTTTGCTTTGCAGCAAATAGTACGAGCTGAAGGGGCTTCGAAGGAATCCATGTATGGCATGATTATAAGTACAATACTAAATTTTATTTTTGATCCTTTGTTTATACTATTACTGAATATGAATGTTGTAGGTGCGGCACTTGCAATGATTTTGGCCAATTTAGGGTCATCTATTTATTATATTTATTACTTGGAGATAAAAAGTGAACATTTAAAAGGATTTATCCATTGTTTCAAAATCTCTTTTCAAGATAAAATGGAAATATATAAAATTGGGGTTTCTGAATTATTAATGACTGTATTTCTTATTATCACAACTCTTCTTTTAAATAATTTTTCAATTGCATATGGAGATAATGTAGTAGCTGGTTTTGGTATAGCTCTAAGGATTGTACAGGTTCCAGAATTTCTTTCAATGGGGTTATACCTAGGAATTATACCCCTCATTGCATATAATTTTTCCAATAGGAACTTTGAAAGATTAAAAAATGGAATAAGACAATCAGCTTTATGTATCGCTGTATTGTCCATAATTTTTATCGGGGTGGTGTATATTTTTACAATGCCAATTATCCAGTTGTTTTCCAATGATTCTTCAGTGATTAGTATTGGAACATATATTATGACAGCTATGTTCATATCTGCCCTATTTAATGGATTTACTGGACTGTTTACAGGCATTTTCCAGGCCTCAGGCCAGGGGATACCAACCACTATTATGTCCGTTACACAGGGTATTCTTTATATTCCGGTTATAATAGTACTCCATAATTTATTTGGCCTGCATGGAGTTATATGGTCCATGACTGTTACAGAAATAATTACCTGCGTAATAGGAGGCATATTTTATATTCATTTTAATAGTAAAATTAAAGATTTAAAAGTGAAGGAAGCCTTTTAAAATCTTAATTGAGGTTGATATTTATAAGATGTAAGATATGGGGCAAAATAATTGTGGTTTATTTTTCAATAGAATAGAGAAAATGATAGTCTACCCAGTCTTTATGGTCTTTAGACAGCATGCTTTTATCTATATCATTAGAGTTTACTTTGTTATCTTCTAATAAATACACAAATCTGTATGTTGATATATCAAAGGTTTTAATATATTTAAATCTAAATTTATAATAAAAACCAGGAGTTCCTGAATAATAAGCTGTTGGAATATATTTAACCCCATAATAGTTTTTCCCGTCATACATTACCTCTGTTATATCAAGAATCCCTTTCGAATAACTATCTGGCATTTGGTGAATAATCTTGATGGAGGATTTTTTCCCTTTCTCAGTGTCAGATATAAATTTGTTTGCCAATTCACAACCTTTGTTTATTAAGCCATCCCCGTCTAAAATACAGGAATTGTCAATGGTATTTTGTAAAAAATATTTTTTTGAATCCAATGATAGTTGATCTTTTATATTTTCATAGTAATTTTCGGATACAATCAGTGTGTGAAGCTTTTCATAGGTTTCTTTTGTGATTTCATGGATAAACTCATAGGGGCTTTCTATATAATATTTTCTATTCTTTTCATATATATAATAGGTTTTATTATTATTTTTTATCTTATCGTAATTAGCTGCTAAAGGTACATCATTTACACTTTGAATATTAGTTTTTTTACCTTCTTCAAATAATATAGGAAGGGAGTAAGTGGTTACAAATTTAGTCATAATTTCTTTATATATTGTATTAAATCCTTGAAAACTAATGGAACTTTGCCATAAATTTTTGTCCAGAGAATTGTTTAACCAGGTCCTGTCTATTTTAATTGTTCTATCAAATTGACCTTCTGTTTTTAGCACAAAATCAATGTAGTCGGCATTACCTACCAGAGAAAATATTATGGCGGCATTTTCATCAAAAATCAGTTGATTTTCTTTTCTTAAGAAGGATTCTTTAACATCATTGGTGGTTTCATAAGTTATTTGAATTCCATAGGGTTTTTTATCAGTAAAAAGTTGTATCTTTCTATGATGTAGGGTTTCTGGTACAGGAAGAGAATTTATTATATTAAGTACCTTGCTGTTATCCCCTACATAGGGAGTTCTATATTTGTATATTTTTTCTGTAAAGTCGTTTTCTTCTGGTTTTAAGGAACCTAAGGGGTTAGTAATAAGTCCAATGCTAATAAATATAACAGCTATTATAGAGGATGCCATTACCCAAAAAACAGGTTTTTTATAATTAAGTATATTTTTAATTCTTGTCTTTGTATTATTTTCCCCAAAGGCTAGAGGGTTCCCCTTTATGGTATTTTTGTTTACTGAAAGTAATAATAAAGAGGTACTGTAGTCCTTTTTTATGTGTGTTCCAAATTCTTTCAATACTCTTTCATCACAGGACATTTCCATATCCTTGTTCATAAGCATGAAACTAATCCATACAAGAGGATTGAACCAGTGGAGGCATAAAGCCAAAAATGCAATGGGTTTTATAAGATAATCAAATCGTTTTACATGGACTTGCTCATGCTTTAAAATGTAATTCTGTTCTGTTTTTTCAAGGCCTATGGGAAGATAAATTTTAGGTCTTACAAATCCTAGTACAAAGGGAGAAGAGATATTTTCACACTGAAAAATATTATCTTTTACAATTACAGAAGTACAAACTTTATGTTTTAAGATTAAATAGGATAGGATGCTGTAAACTATCAGTGAAATGAATCCCAAAACCCAAATTGTAGATAAAATGCCATATATTGAGTTATTACCAGCGTGAGTTGTTAAACCCAGCAGTGAAGTATTTATAGATGAGTTAACATCATTTATTCCAGTGTTGACTTCAGGTTGTGATATTAGTTTTACACTGGAGGGTATGTATTCAATTTTGTTTGAGTATGAGCTAGGTATTTTTAAAAAGCTGAAAGCAGAGGAAAAAGAAAATGGACAGATAAGTCTAAATAGTACAACAGACCATAAGCTGTAGGAAAAAATTTTAGGAGCTTTTTTTAAAAGCAGTCTGCAAGCTAGAACAAATAAAATCACATAGCTTGCCGTAAGGCTCATATTTAATATATCAATAAATAAATTTTGTAAGAAAAGGTTCATTTTTATTTCTCCTTATAGCTATCAATAAGATTTTTAAGTTCTTCCGCTTCTTTTGTGCTTAATTTTTTATTATTCATAAATGCTGTTATAAATTTAGGTAGGGAGCCATTGAAGGTGCTGTTTATAAATTCCTCACTTTTAAATTTCTGTACTTGTTCTCGTTTTATGAGGGAAGTTACTGTTGTATTCTCATTTTTTAATATTTCCCTCTGGCATAATTTTTTTAAAACGGTATATGTGGTGGATTTTTTCCATCCTAGAACTTTTTGACAAAGCTTTACAAGTTCTCCAGAGCCAAGAGGTTCATTTTCCCAGACAATACTTGCAAGATGATATTCACTTTCACAGAGTTTTAGTTGTTTCATATTATCTCTCCTTGTGGGTCTATAATAATAGACTGATTGTATTTTTAGTCTATCATTATAGACTATACATGTCAAGTTGAAAAATTTTGATAAAATAATCTGTAAATGAAAATGTACTTGTGTTAAAATGATGGTATTCCATACGATATGCAAATAATGAAGGGATCTGTGTTAAGAGGTAGTTAAATGAAAATAGATACTCTATTAATAATGCAAATTATTATAGTTTTCTTGTGTGCTTTAAGTATACTGCTTTATGTTAGCACCATCTATAGACAGACTATAAGTTATTTTTATGATGAATATGGAAAATGTATTTTGATACAAGTACTGCAGTATATGAAAAAATTGTATCCTAAAGACTATTTGGTCTATGAAAAATATAGAATATGGTGGTATTTTGTATATTTTAAAATAAGATGATGTTTAAAGTAAATCTAAATATTGAATAAGGAGAGGATTTATATGAACATTATTTTAAATGTACTAAATACTGTATTAGGTTATTTATTTAGTATAACAGGAGATTACGGTATAAGTATAATTTTGCTTACTCTGATAGTGAGAACTATTTTGCTGCCGATGTCTCTGAAACAGAGAAAAAGTATTCATCATCAGCAGGTTTTATCTAAAAAGATGGAGGAGCTTAGAATAAAATATAAACATAATAAAGATAAGCTTCAAAGGGAAATGGAAAAATATTATAAGCAAAATACTAAAAACATGTTTGGATGTCTTGTTACTTTACTGCAGTTACCTGTAATATCTTCATTGTTTATTGTTTTCAATAAAATGCCGGCACAGATTGGAACTGTTATTGTTCCTTGGATAGTAAATATGAAGATGCCAGATAATTATTTTATTATTCCAATTATTTATACTTTAGTTTCTTTAAGTCCAAATTTTATATCATATATACCATTTTTAAAAATAGTTAAAGAAGTACAGGTACAGAAAATAAATCTTGTTGTTACAAGTATTATAAGCATGTTAATAACATTTAAAGCACCAATAACTATAGGAATTTACTTGATTACTACAGGAGTATTTTCATTATTTGAAGAAGTAATATATAGATTATATATGAAAAATAGATGTTTGAATTAAAAAGTTCTTTACAATATTAAGGAAGAGTTAATTTCCACTAATTATCCATGCTTTCTTTGGAGCAGACAGTTAAAATGACAGAACTGTTTATCTAAAGAAGGCATTTTTTATATGGAATTATTAAATTTCAGATAATTATTTATTTAGGAGGTAAATACAGGCGGAGTGTAGAAATAATTATAATATATTAGAAAGCTGAAAAATTTTGAAAAAGAACATAATTAGCCAGTTATTTGTAATTAAATGGAAGGTTGTTAAGCGAACCTTGAAAATCATATATTGTTATGAGATTAAGAACATAAATTTTACTTTTGTACAGATACTGATTATATGTGGGAGGTGATATTAAGAGTGCCTAATAAGGATATAAATCTTTTCTACAAAGGAGAAAGTTATAATAGTTATAAATTTATGGGATCACATTTTACTAAGGAAAGAGGTAAATTTGGAACTAGGTTCACTGTATGGGCACCTAAGGCTGTTGCAGTAAGAGTACTAGGAGATTTTAATAATTGGAATCCTAGAGATGGGGATAACTTGGAAAGAATATGGGGAAAAGATTTGTGGAGCGGCTTCATTATAGGGGTAAAAAAGGAATCTATATACAAATATGAAATTATAGATAAAAATGGCAAATCTGTTTTGAAATCAGATCCTTATGCTAGATATTCTGAAAAACGACCGAGAAATGCATCTAAAATAATTGGAAAGAAAACTTTCAAGTGGGAAGATAGTAAATGGATATCCAAAAGGAAAACACAAAATGTATATAAAAGTCCTATAAATATATATGAAGTACATCTTGGTTCGTGGAAAAAGGATGAAAACGGCAACTTTTTGAATTATAGAGATATAGCAAAACAACTTGTAAAATATTTAAAGACTATGAATTATAATTATGTGGAAATACTTCCTATAATGGAACATCCATTAGATGACTCTTGGGGATATCAAATTACGGGATATTATTCTGTAACTAGCAGGTATGGCAGCATCGAGGACTTTAAATACTTTATAAATATGTGCCATATAGAGGATATTGGAGTGATATTGGATTGGGTACCAGGCCACTTTTGTAAAGATGAACATGGATTATATAAGTTTGACGGTACACCAACTTATGAATATGAAGATGAAAAGCAATCTGAAAATAAATCTTGGGGAGCGGGAAATTTTGATTTGGGGAAACCAGAAATTAAGAGTTTTTTAATATCAAATGCCTTATTTTGGTTAAGAGAATTTCACATAGATGGACTTAGGGTGGATGCCGTTGCAAATACACTTTATCTAGATTATGATAAGGGTCCAGGTCAATGGACAGCCAATGAATATGGCGGAAATGAAAATTTAAGTGCCGTTAAATTTTATAGGGAATTAAATACTGCACTTTTTAAGGAATTTCCAAATTTAATTATGATTGCAGAAGAATCTACTGCATGGCCAATGGTCACAGCACCTTCATATTGTGGAGGATTAGGATTTAATTTTAAATGGAACATGGGTTGGATGAATGATGTATTAAAATATATTAAAATGAGTCCTAAAGAGAGAACATATAATCATAGATTACTTACTTTTTCAATTATGTATAATTATTCTGAAAATTTTATTCTTCCTATATCTCATGACGAAGTGGTCCATGGTAAATGTTCTCTTGTAGATAAAATGTGGGGAGATTATTTTGATAAATTTGCAGGGCTTAGAGTGTTTATTACCTATATGTATACTCATCCTGGTAAAAAACATATATTTATGGGAACGGAGTTTGCACAGTTTTCAGAATGGAGGAGTTCAGGTCAATTGGATTGGGAGCTTATAGACAAGTTTCCTATGCATAAGAAAACTCTAGGTTTCTTTGAAAAAATAAATAAATTTTATATAAGTGAAAAGCCATTATGGGAACTTGACCATATTGAGAAGGGATTTGAATGGATAGATGCAGATAATTCAAATCAAAGTATATTAGTGTTTATGAGAAAGTCCAGCCAGGAGAATAATATTTTAATAATAATCTGCAATTTTAAATTAGAAGTTTATTCTAATTACAATATAGGAGTTCCATATTTCGGAGAATACCAGGAAGTATTTAATACAGATGAAAAAGAATTTGGAGGGTCTGGAGAAATAGCTAATGACATAGTGTATTCTAAAAATAAAGAATATCATAATCAAAAATTTTGTCTAACTGTTAAAATACCTCCTATGGCTGCTATTATATTAAAACCCAAAAAAATATATCCTAATACTATAGAACAAAAGTTGATTATAAGTTCCAAAGATGAAAGTAAAGATAAAATGTCATTAAAAAAACAAAAATAATAACCATTGAAAAAATAAAAACTTGATAAAAATTAAATTAAGGAGGAATTTATATGAAAGTGCTATTTGCTGCTTCTGAATCACATCCCTTTGTTAAAACAGGAGGACTTGCAGATGTAATAGGCACACTCCCCCGATATTTAAAAAAAATAGGGGTTGATGTAAGAGTAGTTATACCAAAATACAGTGCAATAAAATCCCATTTAGCAAGTGAATTCAATTTTATTAAGTATTTTTATGTACCCGTAGGTTGGAGGAATAAATACTGTGGAATATTTCAATGTGAATATATGGGGGTGATTTATTACCTGATAGACAATGAATATTATTTTTTCAGGGATGAATTATATGGTTATTATGACGATGGTGAAAGATTTGCCTTTTTCGATAGAGCTGTGCTTGACATGTTATGGCAAATTAACTATAAGCCAGACATAATACATTGTAATGATTGGCATACGGGAATGATTCCTGTACTATATAAAATTCAATATAAACAGAGCAGTTTCTATAGAGGAGTTAAATTTGTATTCAGTATACATAATCTTCTCTTTCAAGGAAACTTTGATAAAAATATTTTAGGGGAATTATTTAATCTTGACGGGAGTCTGTATGAAAATGGAAGTGTAGAATTAAACGGAGCTGTAAGTTTTATGAAGAGCGGTATAAATTATAGTGATAAGATATCTACAGTAAGTCGTTCCTACGCTTTTGAAATACAGAGTCCAGAATATGGAGAAAATCTTGATGGTCTTCTGAGAAGTAGAAGCAGTGATCTTTGGGGAATAGTAAATGGAATAGATTATGATATTTATAACCCTGAAAAAGATAATATGATATTTAGAAACTATAATAAAAATAATTTAAGAAATAAAATGATAAATAAATTAAAAATTCAAAATGATCTTAATCTGGATATAAATGAAAATGTACCTGTTTTGGCTATAATATCAAGATTTACACCTCAAAAAGGAATGGACATTATAAAAACTATAGGAGAAAGGCTTGTGTCAAAACATGTTCAGCTTATAGTGCTTGGAACAGGATATAATGAATATGAGGAATATTTTAGGTATCTTAGTTCAAAGTATCCAAGAAATGTATCCACAAATATATATTTTGATGATGTATTGGCACATAAAATTTATGCTGCATCAGATATGTTTTTAATGCCCTCTCTATTTGAACCTTGTGGGTTAGGCCAATTAATAGCCCTTAGATATGGGACTATTCCTATAGTTAGGGAAACAGGAGGTCTTAAAGATACAATCATTCCTTATAACAAATATACAGGGGAAGGTAATGGATTTAGTTTTGCAAATTTTGATGGGGATGATCTTTTACGTATTATAAATGATGCAGTAGATTATTTCGAGGAAAAGGATATATGGAATAATATAGTAACTCATGCTATGGAGAGTAATAATAGCTGGGATAATTCTGCAAAGCCTTATAAATCATTGTATGAAAGTTTGTTATAAATATCTGTAAATTAGTTTAGCTAGGGGGAATTCTATGCTGCATATAAATAAGGAAACTTTTAAAAAGGACTATAGAGAAAAGTTTATAGCTATCCATGGCAAGGATATTGAGGAGGGAACTGATTATAACAAATATGAGGCTCTGGGAAGTCTTGTAAGAGATTATGTAGCTAAAATGTGGATAGATACCAATAAAAAATATAACCAAAATGGCAAAAAGCAAGTGTATTATTTTTCTATGGAGTTTTTACTTGGAAGACTCCTTGGAAATACTCTATTAAATTTAGGAATAAGGAACATATGTAAAGAGGCCTTAGATGGAATGGGAATAAATTTAAATAAATTGGAAGAGCTTGAAGAGGATCAGGGACTTGGAAATGGAGGACTTGGAAGACTGGCTGCTTGTTTTTTAGATTCTATGGCATCCTTAAGTATACCAGGACATGGGTGTGGAATAAGATATAAATATGGTTTTTTCAACCAGAAGATTATAAATGATTCTCAGGTGGAGGTACCGGATAATTGGCTTAAGAATGGTAATGTATGGGAGATAAAAAAATCCGACAAGGCAAGAGTAGTCAAATTTGGAGGAGAAGTAAAAGTAGATTATATATATGGATATTTAAGGTTTAATCATATAAACTATGAGGAGGTCTTGGCAGTACCTTACGATATACCAATAGTAGGATATAAAAACAATGTAGTAAATACATTGAGATTGTGGAGTGCAGAGCCTTTGTCCAATGAGTTTGATTTTTCATTATTTAATAGGGGAGATTTTAGAAAGGCCATGGAATATAAGGATTCTGTGGAGGCTATATCCAAAATATTATATCCTGATGATAGTTTTTATGAAGGCAAACTTTTAAGATTGAAACAGCAGTACTTTTTTGTATCTGCGGGTATTCAAAGTATTATATATCATTTTAAAAGTTCACAAGTCAATATAAATGAATTAGATGAAAAAATAGCAATACACATAAATGATACCCACCCAACTCTGGCTATACCAGAACTTATGAGAATATTTATAGATGAGGAAGACATTGGCTGGGATAACGCATGGAGAATGACTAATAATATTATATCATATACCAATCATACTATAATGGCAGAGGCACTTGAGAGGTGGCCTGTAGATATGTTTAAAACTTTACTGCCCCGGATATTTATGATAGTAGAGGAAATAGATAAAAGATTTTGTGAAGAACTACAAAATAAATACTACAATCAGTGGGATAAAATAAAAAGAATGTCCATAATAAATGATGGCTATATAAATATGGCCCATCTTGCTATAGTGGGAAGTCACAGTGTAAATGGTGTGGCAAAGCTCCATACTGAAATACTCAAGAAGCAGAATATGGCAGATTTCTATTATTATTATCCAAATAGATTCAACAATAAAACCAATGGTATAAGTCATAGAAGGTGGCTTATAAGTTCAAATCCTAAATTAGCACTTCTTTTAAAAAGCACAATAGGAGATAGCTTTATAGCTCACCCTACAGACATGATAAATTTTGAAAAGTTTGCAGAAGATAAGAATGTACAAGCTCAGCTTGAAAAAATAAAGTTTGAAAATAAAAGGAAATTAGCAGATCTTATATATAGAACTAATGGAATAGAAGTAGATATAAACTCTATGTTTGATGTCCAAATAAAAAGAATTCACGCCTATAAAAGACAGACCTTGAATTGTCTTAGAATAATGGATTTATATGATGAACTTGTGGAAAATCCAAGTTTAGATATAATACCAAGGACATTTATATTTGCAGGTAAGTCGGCACCTGGATATTATATGGCAAAGGATATGATTACATTAATAAATGTATTGGCTGATAAAATAAATAGAGATGATAGAGTAAATAAAAAAATTAAAGTTGTATTTATGGAAAATTACAGGGTGTCTCTTGCAGAAGCTATAATACCCGCAGCGGATTTAAGTGAACAAATTTCCACCACAACCAAGGAAGCTTCGGGGACTAGCAATATGAAGTTTATGATGAATGGAGCAGTTACAATAGCTACTTTAGATGGCGCCAATGTGGAAATAAGAGATGAGGTTGGAAATGATAATATAGTGATATTTGGGATTACAGAAAATGAAGTATTGAATTATTATAAAAATGGTGGATATAATTCGCAGCAGATTATATCTGGTGATACAAGATTAAAGAGAGTTATTGATTCTCTAATAGATGGCACATATTCTAAAGACAAAAATAGATTTAAGAGTATATACGATAATTTAGTTACTTATAATGACGAATTTTTTGTAATAAAAGATTTTTATTCTTATTTGGAAGCGCAGAAAAAAGTAGATGAATTGTATAAGGATAAGTCAAAATGGCAAAAAATGTGTGCCATAAATATAGCCCATTCTGGAATATTTTCCAGTGACAGAACTATAAAAGAATATGCTACAGGTATATGGGGTTCTAAATGCCTATATAAGAATTTAGAATAAAGGTACTTTGAATAAAGGAGTTTAGAAAAGTAAAGTCTGGGTGAAAAGGGGTAAAGCATGAATTTTCATATAAAACATGATTCAAGAGATATTTATTATAGAAATCCGTTTGGTGCAGTGCCCAAAGGGAAAAAAGTATATATTTGTGCAGTTACGGATAGATTTTTGGAAATATATTTAAATATCATCTATTTTGATTATACGGAAAAAATAGTAAAGATGAGTGTTAGAATTGAAAATTATAATAAATATGTGTATTACCATTATATATATTTAGATAAAGATTATGTGGGACTTATCAATTATTTTTTTAGAATAAAAACTGAGGATGGAGGGTATGTTCACTACGGAAACAATTCTGACGGGTTAGGTGGACAAGGACAGATATATAACAGCATGCCTATACCTTATCAGATAACTGTATATGAGCCTTTAAAGGTGCCAAAATGGTTCAAGCAAGGTATGATATACCAAATATTTGTGGATAGATTTAAAAATGGCAATAGCAATGGAGAAATAACTAATCCCAAACATAATAGTTTTATATACGGAAATTGGCAGGATGAACCCATGTATATAAGGGATAACCAGGGTAAAGTAATAAGATGGGACTTTTTTGGAGGGAATTTAAAAGGGGTAATTGAAAAACTCTGTTATATAAAGAGTTTAGGGATTAGTGCAATATATCTTAATCCTATATTTAAATCTATAAGTAATCATAAATATGATACGGGGGATTACAAATCTATAGACAGCATGTATGGGGATGAAAAAATATTTAAAAAATTATGTGAAGAGGCAGATAAATTAGATATAAAAATTATTTTAGATGGAGTATTTAACCATACTGGAGATGATAGTGTTTATTTTAATAAGTATGGAAATTATGATTCGGAAGGTGCATATCAATCCAAAGATTCTCCATATTATAACTGGTATACATTTATAGAACATCCAGATAAATATGACAGTTGGTGGGGGATAGACAGTATGCCTTCTATAAATGAAATGAATCCCGATTATGTGAATTTTATTATAGAGGGAAAAAATTCAGTATTGGAAAAGTGGATGAAACTTGGTGCATACGGCTGGAGACTTGATGTAGCAGACGAGCTTCCTGATGATTTTATAGAAAAAATACGAAATAAAATAAAGAGTATTAATAATGAATCTATACTTATAGGTGAGGTTTGGGAAGATGCATCAAATAAAATTAGTTACTCAAATAGAAGAAGATATGTTTTAGGCAGAGAACTCGATTCTGTAACTAATTATCCTTTTAGAAATGCTGTAATAGAATTTTTAACAGAGGATATAGATTCATATACATTTGAAAGAAAAATTTTAAGTCTATATGAGAATTATCCACCGGAAATATTTTTCTCTAATTTAAATATACTTGGAACTCATGATACTGAAAGAATTCTCACTGTATTAGACAAAAAAGGAGAAAATAAAATACAATTTTTAAAAATGGCTGTTACAATTCAAATGACTATGCCTGGGGTTCCGCTTATATACTATGGCGATGAAGCAGGAGTCTTAGGAGGAAAAGACCCTTTAAACAGAAAGACCTACCCCTGGGGAAACGAAAATAAAGTGATACTGGATTTTTATAGACATATCACAGCACTTAGAAATAGATATGATTCATTAAAAAAAGGAGGCATAGAATTTTATCATATAGATAAAGATGTATTGTGTTATAAGAGAACAATTAATAAGGAGAATATTTTAATTGTAATAAATAGAAGTGAGCATAAATCTTTTCACATAATAGCTGATGAAATAGACCAAGAGATATCAGCATTAGAAATAAAAATTTTATCCAACCAGATAGAGTTATAGAGTACAAAATTACTTTTAATTAAGAATGGAGAATGATGTTATGGATAGAAAAGAAATGATATCAATGATACTCGCAGGGGGACAAGGGTCAAGGCTTGGTATATTGACTAAAAAATTAGCAAAGCCTGCAGTGCCATTCGGAGGAAAATACAGAATAATAGATTTTGTTTTAAGTAATTGTTCTAATTCAGGAATTTATACAGTAGGGGTATTAACACAGTATAAACCATTAGAATTAAATTCTCATATAGGGATAGGCACCCCCTGGGATTTAGATAGAAGAGACGGAGGAGTATATGTATTGCCCCCTTATCAGGAAGAAAGTGGTGGTAATTGGTATAAAGGAACAGCAGATGCTATATATCAGAATATATCTTTTGTGGATAATTATAATCCAGAATATGTTATTATCCTCTCAGGAGATCATATTTATAAAATGAACTATGCTAATATGCTTAAATTCCATAAAGAAAAAAAAGCTGATGTAACCATTGCAGTTATTGAAGTCCCCATAGAAGAAACTTATAGATTTGGAATAGTAAATACCAAATCTGATATGGAAATATATGAATTCCAGGAGAAACCAATGAAAGCTAAAAGTACAAAGGCGTCCATGGGTGTTTATATATTTAAATGGACATTACTAAAAAGATTTTTAAAAGCGGATCAAAGTGATAAAAATTCTTCTAATGATTTTGGAAAAAACATTATACCTAATATGCTAAATAGCGGAATAAAAATGTATGCTTATCCTTTTAGGGGATACTGGAAGGATGTAGGTACCATACAAAGTCTATGGGAAGCAAATATGGATCTTTTAAAAGAGGATAATGAACTTAATTTAGGAGATCTAAACTGGAGAATATATTCCGTAAACCATGTGGAACCAGCACAGTACATTGGACCAAAGGCTAATATTAAATCATCCATTGCAGTGAATGGATGTGAAATATATGGAGAGGTAAAAAATTCTATCATATCTTCAGGAAGTATCATAGGGAAAAATTCAAAAATAATAGATTCAGTTATAATGCCATACAGTAAAATAGGAGATAATGTAATAATTAATAAAGCATTGGTAGGCAGCAATGTAGTTGTCAGAAAGAACAGCATTATAGGTGATGGAAGAGAAATTACAGTGATAGGATCAAATAAAGATATAAAAGCAGAATCCTTACTTGTAAGTTCATAGATATCTTTTACTTAAAATTTAAAAAATATTTATTGGGTGGGTAGATATTATGAATGAAAATTTTATGGGTATTATAAATTTAGATGAAAATGACGATAATATAAAAGAACTTTCCAAGAATAGAACTTTAGCAGCCATACCTATTGCAGGTAGATACAGAATCATTGATTTTATATTGTCTAATATGACTAACAGTGGAATAGAAAATATAGGAATATTTACAAAAATGGAATCAAGATCTTTAATAGATCATTTAAGTAATGGTCGTCCCTGGGATTTAAATAGAAAAATAAAAGGGCTTAGGGTATTTAATTATACGGAGAAAAATTTAAATTTAGATGATGTACAAAATTTTTCTAAAAATATACTTTATTTTAAAAGAAGTAGAGAAGAATACGTAGTTATGGCGTCTTCTTATATGATTTGTAATATTGATTTAAAAGAAGCCATGGAGTTTCATATAAAATCTAAAAATGATATTACAATAATATATAAAAAAGTTGAAGATGCAGATTCAAGATTTATCCACTGTGACACATTAAATATAAACCATGAAGGAAGAGTTATAAGTGTAGGAAGGAATATAGGAATAAATGAGAAAGCTAATATAAGTATGGAAATATATATGCTTAAAAAGAAAATGTTTATGAATATAGTTAATGAATGCATATCAACAGGAAATTATAGAAAGGTAAAACATAACATATATAAATGCCTAAAATATCTGAATGTAGGAGTATTTGAATTCAAGGGATATTTAAGTTGTGTAAATTCTATTAAATCATATTACAGGACAAGCATGGAACTTTTAGATCATAAGATAATGGGTGAACTATTTTCAAAGTATAAACCTATATATACTAAAACAAATGATGACATGCCATGCAGGTATTTTCAGTCCAGTAACGTTATTAATTCTATAATAGGAGATGGGTGTTCTATATATGGAACTATAGAAAACAGCATAATATTCAGAAGAGTAACTATATCAAAAGGTTCAATCCTTAAAAACTGTATAGTTCTTCAAAATTGTATAGTAGATAACAATGTAAAATTAGAATATACAATTTTAGATAAAAATGTTCATATAAAAACAGATAAAGAATTAAAAGGAGATAAGGATGCACCAATTGTAATGCAAAATTACGAAAGGATATATTAAGTCTGCCTATGGGTTCTATAACTTTGGCAAATTGGATTAAAAATCAAAAAACAGTATAGTTTTAAAGCCTGTACTGTTTTTTGACTCTAATATATCTTCTTGGAGGGGATATTATTATTTATTTTTGTTGGATATTTTAAATAAATTATTATACCATTTATTCTTATGCTTTCTCCGTTCTATTCTGCTCAGGTATTGATTTTGATTATCTTCGATACTTTTAATTAAATTTTTGGTTTCTGTCATAGAGCTGATTAAAGAGTTATTACTACTTAATACCTTATTTATACGTCCAGTTATCTCTTTACCATTAATTTTAATATCGTTTCTTATATTGGTACTATGTTCCTGTATAGTAGTATCAATAGAATCTTTAATAGTATTTTCTATTTCAGGTTTAATTAAAGTATATATTGTTTCTGCTATGAATTCTAATTCCTTTTTACTTCCCAGAGAATCGTTATATGAAAAGTAATCTATAATTTGTTGAGGTTTATAATGTTTTTGTTTTGATAAATATTGAATCATCTTTAACTTGTTGATATCATCTCCAGTAAAATCTCCCTTTCTACCGGAAATATTGCTTCTATTTAGGATAGTTCTAAAAGTTGAACAGTAATTCTTGATTGTTTGAGTATTGGTATTTAACATTTTGGCAACTTCTCTAATTTTATAGGTAACATTTTTAAAATCACTTATGTTAATTGCATTATTTTCCATAGTTAGCACCTCCTTGAAATATTATACAATTAATTGGAAAAAATATCAATATAATTTATAATATATAAGTAGTCATAATCACATAAATTTCACATAAATTTTTGATATTTGGACAACAAATAAGTCATATAATTGTGGATAATATATATTTTTAGCTTATAGAAGTTATTACTGTTAAATTGATATGGGCAGTAATAATGAATAAAATTAATAGGAAAATGTGAAGAATAAAATGAATATATAAATAATATAACTAAAATATCAATGAAGTGATTTTTTAAATTTGTTTAATAGATGATATTTATCCGAAGGCTAGATTAATTTATTGGGGAGATCACATCAGCGCTTGTCACTTATTTTAAAAAGCTTAGGATTTTAGAAATGTAAACTTGGCATAAAAATTGTTAGACTTCTTATATGGAATGTAATGGAAATTAATGTAATTTTAATATAAATAAAGTGTTGGAGGTGCAAGTAAAGTCATGTTAGAAAAAGGTATAAGTTTGGATTTAAGTAAAGTTTATTCTTATGTGAGCAAAAGTGATATGGATAGTCTGCAGCCTTTTGTATCTAGTGCCCACCATATGTTAGAAAATGGAACAGGTAAAGGGGATAATTTCCTGGGATGGGTTAACCTACCGGCGAGTTATGACAAAGAAGAATTTAATAGGATAAAAATAGCGGCTAGAAAGATTAGGAATACTTCAGATGTATTTATAGTTATAGGTATAGGAGGGTCTTATTTAGGGGCTAGGGCTGCTATTGAAATGTTTTCAAATACATTCAATAATATACTGCCTAAAGATAAAAGAAAAGCTCCTATAATACTTTATGCAGGAAATAATATGAGTGCGGCTTATATGAAGGACTTGCTCCAGGCTGTAGAAGGTATGGATATATCTTTGAATGTTATTTCCAAATCAGGAACCACTACGGAACCTGCTGTTGCATTTAGATTGTTAAAAGGTTTGCTAGAAAAAAAATATGGAAAAGAAGAAGCAGGACATAGGATATATGTTACTACAGACAAGAAAAGAGGGGCTTTGAAGGCCTTGGCAGATATAGAGGGATATGAAACCTATGTTATCCCAGATAATATAGGAGGAAGGTATTCTGTGTTAACTGCGGTAGGATTACTTCCAATGGCAGTGGCGGGAATTAATATAGAAGATGTTATGAAGGGGGCAGCGGATGCTAGAGAAGCTTATAGTAGTGAAGATTTAGATAAAAATGCTGCTTATAGATATGCATCAGTTAGAAATATACTGTTTAAAAGAAGAAAAACTACTGAAATGATGGTGAATTTCGAGCCATGTCTTCATTATTTTGGAGAATGGTGGAAACAACTTTTTGGAGAAAGTGAAGGAAAAGAAAATAAAGGTATATTTCCTGCCTGCGGAGATTTTTCAACAGATTTGCACTCTATGGGACAGTATATACAACAGGGACTTAGAATATTATTTGAAACTTTTATAAATGTAGAAAAGTCTCCAAAGGATATAATTATAGGAGAGGATAAGGATAATTTAGATGGATTAAATTTCATTGCAGATAAATCAATAAGTTTTGTAAACCATCAGATTTTAAGGGGAACAGTGCTGGCCCACAGTGATGGGAAGGTTCCTGTAATGATTTTAAATGTACCTGAGTTAACACCCTATTACTTTGGACATATGGTATATTTCTTTGAAAAAGCTTGTGCAATGAGTGGATATTTAATGGGAATAAATCCTTTTGATCAACCTGGAGTTGAAGCCTATAAAAATAATATGTTTGCACTACTTAAAAACCCTGAGTATGATATGAGTTTAAAATTAAAGCAAAAAATATAAAATTTGCCCAAATATAGTTTGGATATAATACAGTAAAACTCTATGATAGCATGTCTATTGTGGAGTTTTATTTTATCCTAAGTCTAAAATTATCTAATAATACCATATTATTTAAAGTATGAGATAAGCATTTTTCATAGGTGAACTCCATCCGAACCTCTCAATTACTCCATAAGCTGTTCACTAAAAACTGACAGATGATAATTTTATTATAGTAGTGTATAATTTAAATAGAATATTTACAAAAGATTACAAGTAAGAAGATTAATTAATGAGTGGAGGAATAAATAAGTAAAATTTTAATATTTAACATGAGATTTTACATTATGGGATTAAAATGAGAATATTAATAGATGGGGATGCTTGTCCAGGAAAATATATAATAGAGAATATAGCAAGAGAAAATGACATAGAAGTTATAATATATTGTGATACAAATCATATCTTAAAAAGTAATTATAGTACTGTAGTTACTGTTGACAGTGGTTTTCAGAGTGTGGATATGGTTATTGTAAACAAAGTTAGAAGTGGAGATATAGTGGTGAGTCAGGATTATGGTGTTGCTGCTATGGTATTAGGGAAAAAAGCCTATGCTATAAATCCTAAAGGTTATATATATCATGAGGGTAACATGGATAAACTTCTATTTGAAAGGTATATATCTTCAAAAGTTAGGAGAACAGGGGGAAGGACTTCAAATCCCAAAAAGAGGACAAAGGAAGATGATAAGAGACTTAGAGAGAATTTATTTCAGTTAATTTTAAATGGTAAAGTATACAAAGGAGAGGATTGGTAGTATTTTGTTAATCCTCTTCTGTGTACAATATATAGGAAGATAGACTTTGTAATATGAACGGTTTTTTTAAAATAATATTTTCAATTTTAATGTTGTTACTGTCTAACGCCACTTTCCATTTCATGTTAGGAATGTCTATATGTCTGTCTTTTCTTCCTACATTTACTGCTA
The DNA here is from genome assembly GCF_000016505.1 of Clostridium kluyveri DSM 555. Taxonomy (NCBI): domain Bacteria; kingdom Bacillati; phylum Bacillota; class Clostridia; order Eubacteriales; family Clostridiaceae; genus Clostridium; species Clostridium kluyveri. Next base: position 3,533,572 of record NC_009706.1, on the reverse strand, counting down.
TAAGAGCATGTTTCCAGTTGTCTCTGCCAGTATAATCTTTTATTGTGAAAGCAAGAATGTCTTCTGGTATATTTTCTATAAAAATTAAATTATTTAGTAAGGTGTCTCTGGAATAAAGTCTAAATAGAGAGTGAGACTTTCTTATATGAATTAATTTTTTGTAGTGATTAAACACATCCATAAACTCATACTTTTTATTCCATTCAATGCAATTTATATAATCTGGACTGTTGAAGCTGTTATGTTCTCCTTGTTTGCTTCTGCAAAATTCTTCTCCAGAGTATATAAAGGGGATACCAGGACAAGTTAAAATTATAGTTGAACATAATTTTACCATTTTCTTTTTTTCTTCTATGGTTTCATGGGTACAGCTCAAACTTATTCTATCCCATAAAGTATGGTTGTCATGACAGCTTGAGTAATTTACAGATTGTTCAGGAGAAATATATTGTGACATTATACATTCTCTCAATATCTTACCTTTAGAGGCATCTCCCATTATAAAACCTCTGTCCTTCAAATCAAATACATTACCTTTTAAGCAGTCTCTTATTCTATCGTTGAAGAAGGCTATGTTGTCTAAAGATTTTGCATTATTAAAAGTAGACTTATTTTGCTCTGCAAGGGAGGTATTTAGGGTCCAACCTTCACCATAGATCATTACAGATCTATTTATCTTATGAAGTTTATTTTCTATTAATTTCATGGTATCTATGTCTATAAGTCCCATAAGATCAAATCTGAATCCATCTATATGATATTCCCTGGCCCAAAATGTTACAGAGTCTGTTATGAATTTTCTTACCATTAAATGCTCAGAAGCCAGATCATTTCCGCATCCACTCCCAGAGCAAGGTATCTTTTTCTGTGAAAATCTAAAATAGTAGTCAGGGAATATATTTTGGAAATTATCTGCCCAACCATGATATACATGATTATAAACTACATCCATATTTATTCCTATATTGTTTTTATGAAGGCAGTAAATCATTTTTTTAAGTTCTATTATTCTGCACAGAGGCTGGTAGGCATCTGAAGCATAGCTCCCTTCAGGAACATTGTAATTTTGGGGATCATATCCCCAATTATAATCTTTATCACTGTATCTTTCATCCACACTTTCATAACTAAAATCGAATATAGGCATTAACTGAAGGTGGGTAATACCAAGTTCCAGTATATGATCTAAACAGGTACTAAGGCCCTGTGGAGATTTTGTGTTTTTTTCTGTCAAGGATAAAAATTTTTTACTGTTTGAAACTCCGCTGCTGGCATGGGAAGATAAATCTCTTAGGCTGACTTCATATATTATGGAATCAGTATATTTTTTAACATCAATATAAGTATCATCATGCCACATAGGGGGATCTGTTCCTTTTAAATCTAATACAACTCCTATTAAGCCATTTATATTTACTGAGACAGCATAAGGGTCCACTACTATATTTGAATTATTATATAGGGTTACATGATAGTTATAGTAGGTTTCATGCAAATCTCCTTTTATGGAAGTATACCAAAGTCCTCTATATTCTTTCATATCTATCATATATTTAATATTGAAGCTGTCAGGAGAAATTTTTTCATATATTGCAAGCTTTACAGAAGAGGCTGGAGGCGACCAGAGTTTAAAGGTAGTCTTTTCTTTGGTATATATGGCACCTAAGGAGGTATTGTGAAAAAATTTTTTATTGAATTCTTCTGTGGAATACAAAGGATAGTACCATACTTTATAAAGTACATTCTCATATTCTATGAAACAATAGTATTTTATATTTAGCTCTCTGCTTAAATTCAAAATTATAGTATTGTCAACTATGGAATAACTAATTACAGATATTTTTTCTCTGCCATTTTCTACATTTAACTTATAGGATTTAAATTGAGATATTTCATCTGATATTAAAGTTACTTTGTTAAAAGAGTCAGTGTAAACATTTATTATTTTCATATATATTCACCTACTTATTAGTATAGTAAAATATAATATAAATATACAAAAAATACTATTACAAAATATGGTATTATAGTATAATATATTTTAAGGAATATAGTATTTATAAGATTTTTACATGGGGGATGATGTAAATGAATGAACTGGCTATGAGCTGTGATGTGAAAAGTCCACAGGAAAAGAAGACAAAAATTATTATAAATATAAATAATAATTTAAAAGAAAAACTTTTATATAAGTATATGGTAGGATATAATGGGATATGGAACACTATAAAAGATTTTACGGAGAAAGAAGAAATTGAGTGGGCTCCAATGCAGGATGGAAAGTATGTATTGATGGTACAAGCTAAGAAACCAGATAGCAGTAAAAGTTTTGATTATGTATCTAGAATGGATTATGTAATAGGAAAAGTGGAAGAAAAATTGATAAGTAATATTTATATAGATAAAGATAAATTGGTATTAGGTGATAAATTAACCATAACAGTAGATACTATTAAATTCCCACTTATGTTTAGATATTGGATAAAAATAGATAATCAATGGGAAATGATAAAAGACTATTCAGTAGATAACATGCTTTCCTGGGTAGTGAAAACTGAAGGAAAAGGTGAGATATTAGTAGAGTGTAAAAATATTGATTCAAAGAACGATTTTGATGATTTTAAAAATGTAGGGTTTCAGGTGATACCGTTGAAAGAAGTAAAAATAACAGATTTTAAATGTTTAACTTCAGAACTTTTAGAAAATTCCGAGTTGGTTTTTCAAGTGAATTCTGAGCATGATAAGGATAGAACTATTCTTTATAAATTTTTTAAAGTTAATTCTAATAGAGAAGTAGAATGTGTACAGAACTATTCTACTCAGAAAATAGTTAGTTATGTTGAAGCTAAAAGCGGAGATTATAAGCTTTTATGTATGGCTAAGGATATGTATTCTATTAATAAATTTGACGATAGAGCAGTGTTGAATTTTAGTGTAAAAAAATATAGCCAAATTTATATAAAAAATTTTACCACAGATATTAACTATCCTCAGTTATGTGGAACAAAAGTTACTTTGATGGCGGATACCATAGGGGGAAGGGAGCTTTTGTATAGATATATAATTCAGGGAAGCTATAGTAGAGAGGATTCAGGGTATACTATTTGTAATAGCTATGTATGGGAGAGTAAAATGGCGGGAAATTATACCATAACTTTGATGGTTAAAGATAAATCTTTTTCAGGAGATTATGAAGCCATAGAACATTTAGATTATATTATAGATGAGAAAAGTAGGGAACCTGTTAAGATCCAGAGTGTTATATTAGATAAAAATAAGGGTATACTAAAAAATCAAAATATCAACGTAAAAGTAAATGCTTCAGGAGGAGTGGAACTAAGATATTCTTTTATTATAAAAAGGAATGGGACAGAAATAAAAACAATGAAATATAATAAAAACAGTTTTATGAGATTTATTCCAGAAGAGAATGGGAATTATGAATTAGAAGTTAGGGTAAGGGATAAATATTCTGATAGAGAATACGATTGTCATTCCATAGTAAAAATAGATGTATTTGACTATATGCCGGCAGTTATTGATTACATACTTTACCCTGTGAGAGAGTATCATCTAGTAGGTGAAAGAGTTGTTATAAACTGTATAACTCAAGATACTAAAAATGTCATTATGAAATATATATTGAGTATAAATAACCGTAAAGTGGAAGAAACAGAGTTTGTTACAGGGAAATCCTATGCTTTTGTACCTAAATATAGTGGCATTTATAAGGTGGAGATTTTAGCAAGAAATATTAAAAGCAGTAAAAAATTTGATTGTAAGAGGGAAGTAGCTATTGAAATCAACGAAGCATTACCTGTGACAAATACCAGAATCACCTGTGATAATGCAAATTTCTTTTGCAATGAACCAGTTATTTTTACTGTTCATAGTGAAGGGGGAAAAGATGTAGTATATGAGTTCTATATAATGGAAAAGGGAGATTGGAATTTAGTTCAAGGCTATAGTAAAAAAAATTATTATACTTTTATCCCTTTCCATAAAGATGAATATAAAGTGTTGGTTTTGTGTAAAAGTCAGTATAATAAAGACTTCTATGAAGATTATAATATATTTTTATTTAAGGCACAGTAAAGTTAACTTGCTCAAGTATAGATATTTCTGTACGATAAAAGTCATAGTGTATTTTTGGGTAGGTGAGAAAATGAGTATAAATGTTACAAATAATAATCAGGATAAAACTTTACAGAAGGTATTACAGTTTCAGATGATGACCCAGATATTTGAGCAGGCCTTTGGAGATTCGGATTCCTTTCAGATTATGATGGAAAGTCTGTTAAAGGCGGCATCTGATAGTAATGGAAATATAGATATATCTAAGCTTGCTGCATTAGGAGAGGAAGATTTAAGCAAACTAGGATATGGGGGAGGACAGCGGCTGAATATTGCTTATAATAGTGTAAAAGATTATTTGAAAAGTGGTGTTTCAGATATAGATGAAGCAGTGGAAAAGGCATCTAAAAAGTATGGTGTGGATAAGGATTTGATAATGGCAGTTATAAAACAAGAATCTGATTTTAATCCAACAGCTACTTCTTCTGCGGGAGCTATGGGGCTTATGCAGCTTATGCCGGGAACGGCCAGTGAATTAGGAGTGACAGATGCTTATAATGTAGATCAAAATGTGGATGCGGGCACTGAGTATTTAAGGAATATGTTGAATATGTATGGAAATTCTAAAGAACTGGCCCTGGCTGCCTATAATGCTGGGCCTGGAACCTTGCAATATAAAGGGGTAAAAAATAGTTCGGATATTTCAAATTTATCTTATGAGACTAGAAATTATGTGCAAAAAGTTATGAATTACTATGGAAAATCAAGTAATTCCTAGATTTAGGTGAGGTCTACTTCTAAGATACCAATTTTATTCATCTGAACCTTATTAACAGCATTCTTAGTGCCTTTAGCACTTAGAATACGTTGTTATCCTTTAGGAAGGAACTTATCCAGGTGCGCAGCAGTGTTTATCTCCCATTTTGAAGAGGATGGGAGTATTAGCTGTTTTTAGTGTTCAGATGAAAAGGAGAGGATTTTGTGGATAGATTAGACAAGGTATTAGCAAATTTGGGATATGGGACTAGAAAAGAAGTAAAAGCTATAGTTAAAAGTGGAGCAGTAAAAATAGATGGTTTAGTGGTAAAAGATAACTCTATGAAGATAGATCCCGATGAGTGCAAAATAGAGGTAGAGGAAACTGTTGTGGAATATAAAAAGAACATATATATACTGATGAATAAACCTGAAGGAGTAGTATGTGCAACATTTGACAATTATCAGGAAACTGTTATAGATATTTTAGAACCTAAATATCAGGCATTTAAACCTTTCCCTGTAGGAAGACTGGATAAGGATACTAAGGGATTACTTCTTATTACCAATGATGGAGAGTTAAATCACAGATTGATATCTCCCAAAAATCATGTAGATAAAGTTTACTATGCAGAAATAGATAAGAAAGTAGATATGGACGACATTAGAAAATTTAAAATGGGTATAGTATTAAAAGATGAATATACTTGTATGCCGGCAGAACTAAAAATTATAGAATCTGATGAAAATGGTGCCAGGGTAGAGGTAACTGTTCAAGAGGGAAAATTCCATCAGATTAAAAGAATGTTTAATTCTTTGGGAAAAAATGTAATTTACCTAGAGAGAATAAAATTTGGACCCTTAAGTTTGGATGATAATCTTCAGGAAGGGGAATACAGAGAGTTATATGGGGAAGAGATTGAACTGTTAAAGAATATATGAATGTATTAAAATCATATTATAATATGTGCTGCAAGTTAAATATCATGCATTATATGTAAAATTAGTAAATTATAAGTGTATAGGCTTGATATTTTTGCTTTGCTTTATTATAATTAAAATATAGAAATAAATATAAAGGAATAATAGCCCCCTTTTTATTTATTACTAAACAGCCTATACCCCAAATGGGCTGTTTTTTATTTTTTAATTTTTATACTAATGAAAGAATAAATTTAATGTAATATATGATCAGAATATATTCTTTTAAGTAGGAAATCTGTATATATGAGGATATATCACAAAATTATTTATGATTTTATAGATTAATGTTTTAATACATGATAAAATTAAAGAAAAAATGTACATGAATAAGGAGTGGCGTTCATGGGAGATTATGAATCTAAGTTAAAAAGTAAGGCAATGGATTATCTGTGTGAGGCAGTATTGTCTCTAAAAACAAAGGAAGAGTGTTATAGATTTTTCGATGACATATGTACTATAAATGAAATAAAAGCATTAGAACAAAGACTTCAGGTAGCCAAGATGTTGAAGAACAAAAAAACATATTTAGATATCGCATCTGCAACTGGTGCAAGTACTGCCACTATAAGTAGAGTAAATAGATGCTTAAATTATGGAAGTGACGGATATAGAATTGTATTGGAGAGATTAAATAGTAATATTTAATTTTAAATGTGTTGATAAATGTCAGCACATTTTTTATGACCAAAGTTTAATTATATGATTAAATAATCATTAAAATGATATAATATTAAATATAATTTCACTTGTATGATTGATTTTTACATACTATAAACGGAACGTGAAAAAATTTTAATAATAAAAGTGTATATAAAACAGGAGTGGGTTTTTATGGATTTAAAGAATCTTTTAAATAAAGAGCAATATGAAGCGGTGACAACTGTAGAAGGTCCATTATTGATTTTAGCTGGAGCAGGTTCTGGCAAGACTAGAGTTTTAACTTATAGAATAGCTCATATGATTAAAGATTTAAATATATATCCCTCTAAAATATTGGCCATAACTTTTACAAATAAGGCTGCGGGAGAAATGAAAGATAGAATAAGAAAACTGGTAGGGGATGAAGTGGACAGCATGTGGGTATCCACATTTCATTCAAGCTGTGTGAGAATATTGAGAAGAGAAATAGATAAGCTTGGATACAATAGGAATTTCGCCATATATGACAGCTATGATCAAAAAGTACTCATAAAGCAGTGTATGAAGGAATTAAATATGGATGATAGTATAACTGATAAGGAAATAATAAATAGGATTAGTAGGCAAAAGGATAATCTTATATCACAAGATAGGTTCAAAAAGGAAAATGAAGGCAATTTTAGAATGAATAAAATAGCAGATGTATATGTAATGTATCAAAAGAAGCTTAAAGAAAACAATGCTTTAGATTTTGACGATCTTATATTTAAAACGGTACAGCTTTTTAAAGAACATCCAGATGTACTTGAATTTTATCAGAGAAAATTTAAATATATAATGGTAGATGAATATCAAGACACCAATAAGTCACAATATGAGTTTATAAGATTATTAGCCCAGGTAGAGAAAAATATATGCGTAGTAGGGGATGACGATCAGTGTATTTATGCATGGAGAGGTGCGGATGTAGAAAATATTTTAAATTTTGAGAATGATTATATAAATTCCAAGGTTATAAAGTTGGAACAAAACTATAGATCAAAAGCCAATATATTAAAGGCCGCTAATGATGTGATAAGTAATAATTTTCATAGAAAGCAGAAAGTACTTAAAACTGCAAATGACAGTGGGGATAAAATAAAATTATATAGAGCTACCACAGATATAGATGAAGGGAGATATATAGCATCCCGGATTAAGGAAATTTTAAATATAGATAAAGATAAACATTATAGGGATTTTGCAGTGCTTTATAGAAAAAATGTTCAATCCCGTATATTTGAAGATGTTTTTATGAAATCTAATATACCTTATAGAATTATTGGAGGATTGAAATTTTATGACAGAAAAGAAATAAAAGATATTTTGGCTTATTTGAAGTTTATAAATAATCCTTTAGATAATGTAAGTTTGAGAAGAATAATAAATGTACCTAAGAGAAATATCGGAGAGGCTACAATACAAAAAATACAAAGCTTTGCAGATTCTATGGATGAATCAATATACAATGCCCTTTTAGATATTGATAAAAGCATGAATTTGACACAAAGAAGTATTAATTCCATAAAAAAATTTGTGAGTCTTATAAATAGTTTTATAAAAAGCAGGGATAAAATTTCTGTATCTGAACTAATAAAAGAGATATTGAATACTACAGGGTATTTGGAAGAATTGAAACACTCAAAAGAGCCAGACAGTATAAGTAGGATAGAAAATCTTAAAGAATTGGTATCTGCAGCTGTGGAATTTGAAGTTACTTCGGAAGATACGTCTCTTTCTGCATTTTTAGAAAAGGTAACACTGGTTTCCGATATAGATAATTTTGATAATAATGCAGATTCAGTGGTACTTATGACAGTACATAGTGCAAAAGGTTTGGAATTTCCTGTAGTCTTCATGGTTGGAATGGAAAATGGAATATTTCCAGGAATACAGTCCTTAGATAATCCTAAGGAGATGGAAGAGTCAAGAAGACTTTGTTATGTGGGGATAACAAGGGCAAAAGAAAATGTTTATATGACATTTGCTGATACAAGAAGAGTATTTGGCAAGATGGTATCTTATAAACAGTCTGACTTTATAGATGAAATATCTGATGAATTAAAAGAATATGATAATTTCAGAAAATCAGATATTAATAATTTTGTAAATAGATCTTTAAGTAAAAATATATTTTCATATGGGAAAAAAGGAATCTTAAATAATATACCTCCTAAAAGAGAAAGTTTATCTGTAGATAATATTCCTCAAGGTAATTATTTAAAACCAGAAAATATAAAAGAAGGAATAAAAGTAAAACACAAAAAATTTGGAGTAGGTACTATTGTGAGTATATCCAAGAAGGATGAGGATATAAAGCTTACCATAGTTTTTGACAATATGGGAATAAAAAATTTAATGTACGGTGTAGTTCCACTGGAGGCGGTATAAAATATACAGAATGTATAGAACTTTAATTTAGTTCCTTTAAAGGATGATCAAGCTGAGAAGGGAGAGCATTTGTGGATATTAAAAATAAAGTGGAAGGATTGAGCAAACTAATAGAATATTACAATAAGGATGAATCAGAAATTACAGACCATGAATATGACAAGCTATCTCTTAAACTAAGAAAACTCGAAAAAGAGTATCCAGAATATGCACGTAAAGATTCACCTACACAAAAAGTAGGGGGTAGTATTTAGTGGATATTAAGAAGAGAATAGATGAGCTTAGAAAAATAATAGAATATCATAACGACAAATACTACAATCAGGATGATCCAGAAATAACTGATTATGAATATGATAAATTATACGTTGAATTAAGAAATTTAGAAAATAGTCATCCAGAGTATAAAATTCAGAGTTCACCAACTCAGAAGGTTGGCGGTACAGTAAAAAGGGAGTTAAGAAAAGTTAAACATGATATTCCTGTAGTAAGTTTGCAAGATGTATTTTCAAAAGAAGAAGTATATAGTTTTGTTGAAAAGATAACATCAGAAGTTACATACCCTAAATTTGTTGTAGAGAAAAAAATTGATGGATTAACAGTTGTATTGAGATATTATAATGGAGAACTTAAGGAAGCTATAACAAGGGGCGATGGCTCAATTGGGGAATCTGTGTTTGAAAATATTCTACAAGTAAAATCTATACCAAAACATATTCCAAGCAAGTTGAACTATTTAGAAATTCGCGGCGAGATATATATGACTAATGAAAATTTCATAAAAGTTAATGAGAAACAGGAAGAAATAGGGGGGAAGATATTTAAAAATCCGAGAAATTTAGCTGCTGGAACTATCAGGCAGTTAGATACCAGTATTGTGAAGGACAGAAATTTAGATATATTTATTTTTAATCTGGAGATTTCAGAGGGAAAGAAATTTGAGACACATTCAGAAACCTTAGAGTGGTTATCTAACCAAGGGTTTGATGTTAGTCCAAATTTTAAAATATGTGAAACTGCAGATGAGGTTTGGAACGCTATTTTAGATATTGAAGAAAGTAGATGGGATTTAGGGTACTCTATTGACGGAGCCGTAGTAAAGGTAGACAATTTAAATGACAGAATATCTTTGGGAATGACAAGCAAGGTTCCTAAATGGACAGTGGCATTTAAATATCCTCCAGAACAAAAGGAAACTGTCATTGAGGATATAATAGTTCAAGTAAGCCGTACAGGAAGGCTGAATCCACTTGCACTATTAAGGCCTGTTATATTAGCTAATACCACAATATCAAAGGCTACATTACATAATCAAGATTTCATAGATTCAAAGGATATTAGGATTGGAGATACTGTAATAATTCAAAAAGCTGGAGATATTATACCTGAAATAATAAGAAGTATTCCTGAAAAAAGACCCGATTGGGCTAAAAAATACATAATACCTGATGTGTGTCCTGTATGTAATTCAAAGACAATAAGGGAACCAGATGGCGTTGATACACGATGTAGTAATCCAGATTGTGAAGCGCAATCATTTAGGAAGATAGGATATTTTGTATCCAAGGATGCAATGAATATAGTTGGATTTGGTCAAAATACAGTAGAAGCCTTGATGAAAGATGGTTATATAAAGAAAATTTCAGATATATATATCCTTAAGAATTATAAAGATGCATTAATAGAAAAGGGTATAATAGGAAAAGAAAAATCAGTTAATAATCTTTTAAATGCAATAGAGTTATCTAAAGATAATGATATTGACAGATTAATTACAGGTCTTGGTATAAGGAATGTAGGTAAGCAATCGGCAAAAATATTAGCTGGCAATTTCAAAAGTATGGATGAGCTTGCTGGTGCAGCATATGAACAATTAATCGAACTGGAGGATTTTGGGCCAACAACAGTACCTGATATACTTGAATTTTTTAATAGTAATGCCTACATTGAACTTATTAAAAAGCTGAAAGAGGCAGGTGTAAATACTATATCTAAGACATTACAAAAAAAGATAGATAATAGATTTTTAGGTAAAACATTTGTAATAACGGGAACATTACCAACTATGAAGAGGGACGAAGCTGCTGAAATAATACAATCATTTGGTGGCAAGGTATCTGGAAGTGTTTCAAAAAGGACATCCTTTGTTTTGGCAGGAGAAGAAGCTGGAAGCAAGCTAACAAAGGCGCAACAATTAGGAATATCCATAATTACAGAAGAAGACTTAAAGGATATGATTAAATAAATTCAATATGGGTTTCAACTTGGATGCCAGATAGGCTTTTAAACAAAAGGTCAAGATGTTTGACCTTTTCCCCAAATCTATTTCCTTATGAATTAATATATGAAATTAAATTAGAAAATAAAAGATTGTGAAACATAATATTTGAAGAAATTGATTTATCAATCAAACATAGTTTATAATATGTTTAATAAACTAATATAAAGTGGGGGGATATAAGAATGACAAATGAAGTGGAAAATGTAAGTCAATCACAAAGGATACTTAATGCAGCATTTAACTGTATAGCTTTAAAGGGTTATGCAAATGTATCTTTAAGAGATATAGCAGACGAGGCAGGAGTAGTTTTGAGTCAGTTAAATTACTATTATAAGAATAAAGAGGGATTATTTACAGAAATAATTAAGGTTTTATCTAAAAAATATTTAACTGAAATAGAACAAGAATTAATAAAAGGTAATACTGCTGTAGAGAAGCTTACAAACATAATTAATTATTTTCGCAAGATATTAGCCGAGCAACCAGAGCTATTTAAAGTGCTTTATGATATAACTGGTATGGCTTTATGGTCTTCAACATTTATAACATTAGTTAAAAATTTGTATATAAATTTATCGGATATGATTGAGAAATATATTGTAAGGGACTATTTTGGAGAAAATAATAAAAAAAGATATTCTTTAGAGGCCTTGTCTAAAATGATTTTAGGAACATTAATTGGCACTGCCATTCAAAGTGTTCTTAATCCAGAAGAAAGTATGGATGAATCATTAAATGCAATAAAAATAATCTTTGAATAAAAAATTTATATAAATCGGTTTAGTAAAATTTAATGTTAAATTGAAATACTTTTTTAGTCAGTATCAACAGTGTTGACAAAGTAAAGATGGTGTGATAGAATTCTTTTAAATCAATCGTCCGAATTAATTTTGGAATAGAATAGTAAGGCAAAATAAGCAATTTATAAATTCAAAAAATAAATGAGTTTTTAATACGTAGATTTTAGTAAAATACTAAAAGGAGGCATTTATGGCCAATATATTTGAAAAATCAATTGATTTAGGAATAGGTACGCTTATATATTCAAGAGAAAAAATCGAAGAAATGGTTGATAAGCTTGTTAACAAAGGAGAAATAGCAAAAAAAGATGCACATCAATTTACCTATGATTTGGTAAAAAAAGGTGAGGAACAAAGGGCTCAGATAAAAAGTATTGTTAAAGATGAAGTTGCTGAAGTGTTAAACAGTATGAATATTGCCAGAAAAGAAGACATAGTTTCAAAAGATGAAATAAAGGATATTATAAAAGAACAACTAAAAATAGCATTTAATGATCTTAAGGCAATGGATGAGAATAAAGTTGAATAATGATCCAATTTTCCATTTAAAATTATTAATACGGACGTTTGATTTAGAAACACAATTTTAAAAAGTTTATTTAACAAAGACAATTATGCTATATGATTTGGGATTGATATTATATGAAAATAAACTCTAATAAAGCTGTTAAAAGGTATAAACAAATTGTAAACATTCTTCTGAAATATGGTTTTGGATTAATTATGGAAAAAATTGGAATATTAAAGCATCTAAATATAAAAAAAACCGCTTCAAATGATAAAATGGTCAATATTAAATTTTCTAGAGGTGAAAGACTAAGGTTAGCATTTGAAGAACTTGGACCTGTATTTATAAAATTAGGACAGTTTCTAAGTACCAGAGAAGACATTTTTCCAAAGGATATTATCGAAGAACTTAAAAAACTTCAAGATTCTGTGAAGCCTTTTTCTTTTTCAGATGTAAAACTAATGATTGAAACAGAATTTAATGAAAAGATTGAAAATATATATAAAGAATTTGATAAAAATCCTTTAGCTGCTGCATCTATATCTCAAGTGCATCGTGCCAGATTAAACTCCGGAAAAGACGTAGCTGTTAAGATTCAACGGCCTAAGATAGAGAAGGATATTTCTCTTGATTTGAAAATTTTAAAAGATATATCTAATTTCATTAATCACTATACAAAGTATGGTAAATTATATGACTTTAAAAGTATGGCCCTTGAATTTGAGAATAACATTAAAGGTGAACTTGATTTTATAAAAGAGGGTGAAAATACTGAAATATTTAGAAATAATTGTAAACAAGATAAAAGTATAAAGGCTCCAGAAATTAAGTGGATTTATACATCAAAGCGTGTACTTACGATGGAATACGTTGACGGTATAAAAATAGACAAATTTGATGAGTTAGATAAAGCTGGGCTAGATAAAAAAATGTTAGCTAAAAAGATTTCTGAATCAATATGTAATCAGATATTCCGGGATGGATTTTTCCATGGAGATCCCCACCCGGGAAATCTTCTTGTTTTATCAGATGGAAGGATAGTATTTTTAGATTTTGGCATTGTATGTAGACTGGGAGAAGAGAGAAAAAGGATAATGGCCGATTTCTTTGTGGGTATTGCCCTGAAAGATAAAAGAAAGATTATTAAATCATTTATTGATATGGGTACAGTTAGAAGCAGACAGAATTTTAAAAAATTTGAAATAGAGCTAGGAGAAATAATTGATAAATATATGACATTGTCTTGGAATGATATAAAAATTAGTGAAATTTTTCATGATATTTTTAGTATTGCATTCTTAAATGATATTAAATTACCTCATGAATTTGTATCAATTTCCAAGACATTCATATTACTTCAGGATTTATTAAAAAGACTAGCACCTGATTTGAATGGTTTTGTTATAGCTAAACCAATAGCAAAGAAAATGATTAAACAATCCTTTTTTGCAAAGCAGATCAGCTGTGATATAGGTAAAAGTCTTCTGGATTACAAGGAGGTATTAGTAGAATTACCATTGGTTGTATTAGATTTTCTAAGTAAAATGGAGGAAGACGATTTTATTCCCAAATTTGAAGTGAAAAATATTGATAATATTCAAAAAAAGTTTGACAGGAATATTAATAGAATTTCTTTCAGTATTGTATTACTTTCAGTAAGTATAATTATTGCAGGGATTATCATTGGTTCAGGATTAAGTTCAAAAAACGGAGCTGAAATGTATATTTTAAATATTATGGTACTTAAAATTGGACTAATCATTGCAGGAATTATCATTTTAGGACTGATCATATCTATGTTTAGGTCAAATGGATTTAAATAGTAAAAATAGAATAGAAGGAGGTTTCATTTTTATGATAGAATTCACTAATTTGTTTTTATATTTTGTAATTTATTCTTTTTTGGGATGGGTTCTTGAAACGGCTTTTGTGAGTATAAAGGAGAGAAAGCTTATTAACAGAGGTTTTCTGACAGCTTGTTTTTGTCCAATATATGGATTCGCAGCCATATTAATTATTAAATTCTCTTCATTAATAACTATGAACATGAAAAATTACTATTTATCCACATTTGTAAGTATTTTACTTTCAATTATTCTGGTTTCTGCATTGGAATATTTAACTGGATTTGTTCTGGAATTGATTTTTAATTGTAAATGGTGGGATTACAGTGATAACTTTGCAAATCTCCATGGCTATATTTGTTTGAAATATTCACTTCTTTGGGGATTACTTGGATTTATATTGATACAGGTAATACATCCTTTAATTTTACAGGAAGTTATTAATATTCCAGTTCAGATAAAATTATATTATTCTTTAATTTTAATTTCGTATTTTATAATGGATACAATTAAGTCAATAATTGATGCATTAGACTTGAAAAAAGTTATTTTCAATTATTCCAATTTTACTATAAATAAATATTATCAAAAAATATTAAAATATCAAAGAATATTTAGAGCATATCCTCGATTAATGATTTTAAATGCCGGCATAATAAATCGTGATATTAGGAGTATTTTAAATGATAGAATTGATAAAATCAAAATGGAACTTAAAAATAGACTACAGTAGTTATAACGAATACAAGGAAGTTGTTATTGATTTAGTAAATACCCCTGTTGTACGTTCAATGGAAAAGTTCATACAACATGGTGACATATCATGTCTTTCACATTGTGTTAATGTATCATATTACAGTTATATAATTTGTAAATTTTTAGGGTTTGACTATATGGCAGCCGCAAGAGGTGGACTGCTTCATGATTTCTTTCTATATGATTGGCATATTTCAAAACCGCAAAATGGAATGCATGGGTTTACCCATCCAGCTACAGCACTGAAAAATTCAAATAAATATTTTATTTTAAATGATATTGAAAATGATATTATAGAAAAACATATGTGGCCTTTAACCTTGGAATTACCAAAATATAAAGAAGCTTTCATAGTATCTTTTGTAGACAAATATTGTGCATTTATGGAATTGATTGGGTCAAAACATAGAGAAAAATTGAGCTGTATAAAAGAGTGCTTAATTGACTCGGATAATCCATAAAGTAAGTTTATTACAAAAGTTTAAGGAAGGAACTTATAACAATGATTGATTTTATAGCGTTCCCTATAGGACACCTTTTAAAATTTATATATGAACACATAGCATTTAATAATTACGGAGTTGCTATTATTGAGCTAACAGTTATTATTAAAACTTTATTACTACCATTATATATTAAACAGTATCATGCAGCATCAGGAATTAGTAACATTCAATATAAGGTGCAGGAAATTCAAAAAAAACATAAAAATAATAAGGAAAAACTAAATCAAGAAATAATGAAACTATATAAAGAAAATAATGTAAATCCTGCAAGTGGATGTTTGCCTTTATTATTTCAAATGCCAATACTTTTTTCTCTATATTATGTTGTGTCACAACCTTTAAAATACATGACTGGTAAATCTCCGGCGGCCATTCAGCAATTGTTTGAAATGATTCCACAAGGTTCAGATAGAATAACTAATATGCATGATTTAAGTATAATAAATTATTTTAGCAAACACCTTGATAAGTTATCAGATGTTAAAGGAATGCTAGAAAAAGATGATTTACTAAATATGAATTTTTTAGGGATGAATTTAGGTTCGGTGCCAAACTTGCATTTTAATCATATAGACACTAATAACTTGCTTATTTTACTAATTCCACTTTTAGCTGCAGCTACTACCTATATATCAACGAAGTATTCAACAAATCAAACAGTTTCACAAACAAGTGATAAGCAGATTGCAGATTCTATGCAGGGAAATATGAATTTGATTGCGTCAGTAGTAACAGGATTTATGGCTTTTACTTTACCAGCTGGCATGGGAATCTATTGGATAACAGGGAATATATATCAGATATTTCAACAAATGTTTATGAATAAGTTTGTAATAAAAAAATCTTTAAATAATAATAAAAAGGGTAAAAAAAGATTACGGTCAAATTGATTTTAATGTTTCAGTTAGTTTAATTGAAGATTAATATAAGCTATTGAGGAAAGGAAGATATTTATGAAACATAAATTTAATAATTTAGAAAAAAATACAAAGGAAATAGTTACTAATTCTATATTTCATTTGATAAATAAAGATCCAGAAAAAAATGTTAACAAATTATTTGGCATTATGAAAAAAGCAATTAAAAATGATGATACAAAAAACATAATTACAAAAATTGAAAAATACTATAATGAAAATCCATCAACAAGGGAATATGTTGAAGACATACTAAAAAATACAGACAAAAACTGCTTGAAAAAAATTTACTCTAATTTTTGGAGCAATGGAGTATGGTATGGAAAATCAAGAAGAAAAAAGGTTGGTGAAGAAAATGATACAAAAATTCCATTTGCCTTACTTATCAGTCCATCAATGAGATGTAATCTGAGATGTACTGGATGTTATGCTGCAAATTATTCTAAGAAAGACGATATTCCTAATAAAGATATAGATAGGCTCATAAGAGAGGCCAAAGATATGGGAATATACTATATAGTTGTTTTAGGGGGAGAAACATTCATTAATAAATATATGTTGGATATTTATAAGAAATATAATGACATGTATTTTATGCCTTTTACCAATGGTACATTGTTTGATGAAAAATTAGCTGATAAACTAGTTGATTTAGGCAATGTAATGCCGATGTTTTCGATTGAAGGATGGGAGAAAGAAACAGATAAAAGAAGAGGGAGTGGAGTTTTTAATTCAGTCATAAAAGCAATGGAGTTATTAAAAGAAAGAGGAATGCCCTTTGGTGCTTCAACAGCAGTATCTAATACCAATCTAGACGTTGTTACTTCAGATGAGTTTATAGAAATGTTGATTAAAAAGGGAGCTAGAATGCTTTGGTATTTCATATTTATGCCTGTTGGAGATAATCCAATAGAAACAATGGATTATATGCTTTCTCCAAAAGAAAGAATATATCTTGGAAGGAAAAACAGAAAAATTAGATCTACAAAGAAAATATTTACAATTGATTTTTTTAATGATGCTCCTTATGTTGGAGGCTGTATCTCGGGTAAATACTATTGTCATATTAATTCAAAACAAGATGTGGAACCTTGTATTTTTTCTCATTTTGCAACAACAAACGTAAAAGATAAACCTTTAATTGAAGCTTTCAAATCACCATATTTTAGGCTCTTAAGAAGTAGGCAGCCATACAATAAAAATTTGTTAATGCCATGTCCTATGATTGATAATCCCCAGGAAATTAGAAATATTGTAAAAGAAACGGGAGCGTATGCTACTCATTCCAGCGCAGAATTAATGGTTACAGATGAAAATTTTATGAATAAGTTGGATAAATTGGCGGAAGAATTTAAACCTGCTGCAGAACAAGCATTTGCAGAAGATTTTGATAATACTGGTAATTACCGCATGTCAAAGGGTTAGATGATATTTTTATCACATAATAATGTTACAATATTCAAATACTAATATTATTATAAATAATTAATTTGTCCTCTTATTTTTAAATTATTTCATGGGAAGGATGCTGTTATAATGATTGGATTAGCTTTAGAAGGTGGAGGTGCAAAAGGGGCTTTTCATATGGGAGCCACAAAGGCATTTATTGAAGAGGGATACAAATTTCATGGTATAGTAGGTACGTCAATTGGAGCAATTAATGGTGCAGTTATTGCTCAAGGTGATTTTGAAAAGGGATATAATTGGTGGACTAAAATAGATATATCTACAATATTTAATCTGGAAAAGATTCATATGCAAAAATTCATGAATAGAAATATAGATAAAGAAACCTTAATCTATATATTATCAGCAATGAAAAATATAATAGAAAATAGAGGTATCGATACAAAAAAAATGAGAGAAATATTAAATAATATTATTGATGAAGATAAATTAAGAAAATCAAAAATTGATTTTGGAATGGTTACAGTTTCTATATCAGATTTTAAACCATTAAATCTTTACAAAGAGGATATACCAAACGGCAAGATGATAAATTATTTGATGGCAAGCGCCAATTTTCCTATATTTAGAATAGAACCTTTGGATGATAGATATTATATAGATGGCGGTTTTTATGATAACTGTCCTATTAATCTTCTTGTAAAAAAAAAGTATACAGAAATAATAGCTATAAGAACTTTGGGTATAGGTCCTGTACAAAAAGTTAAAAATAAAAATGTAAAAATAGTGAATATTATTCCTTCTGAAAGTTTAGGCAGAGTTTTAAATTTTGATAATGATCTTATTCAAACGAATTTAAAAATGGGATACTGTGATGCTATGCGCTTTATTAAAAAACTTAAAGGAAGGAAATATTATATTGAATCTATATATACTGAAAAAACATTCTTTTACAAATTATCATCTATGTCTAAGAATACGATAGATAATTTAAGTATAATTATGAAATTGCCTTCAATGGATCCATTGAAACTATTATTTGAAAGAATACTTCCAGATATATCTAAAATTATCAATATCCAGGCTTTAGCTAGCTATGAAGATATTGTAATAGGAATTTTAGAATATATGGCAGAAAAAAGACAAATAGAAAGATATAAAGTTTATACTTTGGATGATTTCATAAAAGTTATTAAAAATGTTAACTTACAGAAAGTAAGCGATTCAAATAAATTAACTTTAGATATTATAAAAAAGATAAAACTAACATCAACAACATATCCTAAGGAAATTATATTAGAACAAATAGGAAATGAATTATTGGGGGTTTTTGAATAAGTTAAAATTTTGATTTATAGACCAAAATATGAGAAGATTCCATGTCAAAGTTTTTAATAAAGTGCGCTTTTTTGTCAAAACAATTTTTTAATATATTTATTGCAAATAATAAATATGATAATTTAATTATTTAAAAGATTTTGGGAATACTATTGTAAAAGATTTAATCAAATAATTTTCAGGCATACAAAATTAGTAATTAATATTAATAATAAATTTTTAAAACTATATATAAATATTTACAAAACAATAAAAAAGGATTATTATAAAAATAGTTTAATTTTTAATTTACAGTTAAACTTTGGTATAAGACTTTGGAGGAGAGATATGAAAAATACAATAAATTTATTAGGATGGATAGGGGTTATATTTACTATTCTTGCACTAATATTAACGCTCCTTACTACATATCAGTTTACTTATGTAAAATATTTTAGCGACTATTATACACTGCAATGGAGTATATTTACTACAATGATAATATGGGCTATAAACATGATAGTTTCTAGAACAAGTTTTAAAAATGTAATATATCCCTTGACATGTGTATTAATAGCTTGTGTAACTATGTTTTTTATGTATATGAAAGTTTACTAAAACTAAGAGACAATCTAAAGAAAGATTGTCTCATTTTTTATCCGAAGGCTGGAATTAGCTAATATCCTAGCTTCTCGAAAGTGATGATAAGTACGCTGACCTATGGATGAGTTCTTCCTTTAAAGGATAACGTATTCTAAGTGCTAAAGACACTAAAAATACTGTTAATAAGATTCAGATGGAGAAGAGCATTCCTTATATGCAAACTTCATCTGACCTAAGAATCACTTGATGTGAAAGGAGGATTTTATGACCATTACAATAAAAGATGTGGAGTATGTATCAAATCTGGCCAGATTGGAATTTGAGGAAAAAGAAAAAGTAAAACTTGTAAAAGATTTAAATAAAATATTAGAGTATATGGAAAAGTTGGATGAGCTTTATACAGAAGAAGAGAATATAATTGTAAATCCTTATTATATGGAAAATAAATTCAGGGAAGATATTTTAGAATCTTCTTTGGATATACAGTGGGTACTAGATAATTCTCCTGGTAACTTTCAGGAATATATAGTAGTGCCTAAGGTGGTAAAATAATTCCAAAATAAGATATGTTGAATCTAAGAATCACTTGATATGAGATAGGGGTGATTGAATTATATGACAATAACTGCACATAAATTAAAAGATATGATAAAAAATAGAGAAATAAGTGTAGAAGAAATTGCAAGGACCTATCTAGATAGAGTAGATGAAGTAGATGGTAAGTTAGGAGCTTATTTATATGTAGCATCAGAAGGTTTATTGCAAAAGGCAAAGGAATTAGATAAAAAAATAAGCAGAGGTGAAATTTTAGGAAAGCTTTTTGGTATACCTATTTCTGTGAAAGATAATATAAGTGTAGAAAATATGCAAAATACCTGTGCTTCTAGAATGTTAACAGGATATATATCACCTTATGATGCACATGTCGTAGAAAAAATAAAGTTTCATCAGGGAATAATTATAGGTAAAACTAATATGGATGAATTTGCCATGGGTTCTTCTACGGAAAATAGTTCTATAAAACTCTCTAGGAATCCGTGGGATCTGAATAGGGTGCCAGGAGGGTCTTCAGGAGGTTCTGCAATCTCAGTGGCAGCAGGAGAAGCTGCACTATCCATTGGTACCGATACAGGAGGTTCTATAAGACAGCCTGCATCTTTTTGCGGAGTAGTGGGTTTAAAACCAACCTATGGTAGAATTTCAAGATATGGGGCGGTTGCATTTGGTTCCACCCTAGATCAAATAGGAACTATAGCAGCAGATGTAGAAGATTGTGCACTTTTAACTGAGTGTATATCTGGAATGGATAAAAGGGATTTTACTACAGCAGATATGGAAGTACCCAAATACAGTAAAAGCTTGAGCAAAGATATTAAGGGAATGAGGATAGGGATACCTAAAGAATATTTTGGAGAAGGATTGAATGATAAGGTTAGGAAATCTGTAGAAGAAGCAATTTTGGTACTTAAAGAAAATGGAGCACAGATTAAAGAATGTTCAATTCCATTATCAGAATATGCACTGGCAGCTTATTATATAATTGCAAGTGCTGAGGCTTCTTCTAATCTTGCCAGATTTGATGGAATAAGATATGGTTATAGATCGAAAAACTTTAAAGATGCAGTGGACATATATTTTAAATCCAGAAGCGAAGGATTGGGCAGTGAAGTAAAAAGAAGAATAGTTCTTGGAACTTATGTACTTTCTGAAGGATATTATGATGATTATTATAAAAAAGCTCTAAAGGTTAGAAAACTTATAAGAAATCAATTTGAAGATATAATGAAGGAATTTCATGCAATTATCTCTCCCACGTGTCCCACTACAGCTTTTAAAATAGATGAAAAAAAAGAAGATGTGATGGCAATGTATTTGTCGGATATTTATACTGTACCGGCCAATATAACAGGTATACCTGCTATATCTATTCCCTGTGGCATGGTAGATGGTCTTCCAGTAGGACTTCAGATTATGTCTGGTTATTTTAGGGAGAACATACTTTTTAATGTAGCCTATAGTTTTGAACAATCCACTAAATGGCATAGTATTACTCCAGATATACAAAAGGAGGATAGAAACTATGGAATTTGAAGCTGTTATTGGTCTTGAAGTCCATGTAGAACTTTTAACAGAGACTAAAATATATTGTGGATGCAGCACTGCATTTGGAAGTGAACCCAATAAACATGTTTGTCCTGTATGCCTTGGGCTCCCAGGCTCCCTTCCAAGGCTAAACAAAAAAGTAGTGGAATATGCTATAAAAGCAGGACTTGCTCTTAATTGTTCTATAAATAATAAGAGTAGAATGGATAGAAAAAATTATTTCTATGCCGATTGCCCTAAAAATTATCAGATAACTCAGCAGGAAATACCTATTTGCAGGGAAGGTTTTATTGAGATAAGAAATCACTTGGGTGAAAAGAAGAGAATAGGTATTGAAAGAATACACATGGAAGAGGACGCAGGAAAACTTATACATACAGATGAAGGTACATTGATCGATTATAACAGAGCGGGAATACCCCTTATAGAGATAGTGTCAAAACCAGATATTAGGACTTCAAAGGAGGCAGTTTCATATCTTGAAGATTTAAGAAATATACTTAAATTTATAGGAGTATCAGATTGTAAGATGGAACAGGGTTCCCTCAGATGTGATTGCAATATATCCATAAGACCCAAGCATAATCTGAAATTGGGAGTAAAAACTGAAATAAAGAATATGAATTCTTTCAAGGCGCTTGAGAAGGCCATCCAGTATGAGTATAAAAGACAAAGTGATTTAATAGAATCAGGAGAAAAGGTAAGGCAGGAAACTAGAAGATGGAATGATGCCAAAAATGTAACTGAAGTTATGAGAAGCAAAGAATATGCTAATGACTATAGGTATTTTCCGGAAGGGGATTTGACGGCCATAAACATTTCAGATAATTATATAGATAACATAAGAAAAACTATTCCAGAACTTCCGGATAAAAAGATAGACAGATTTGTTGAAGAATTTAAAATTTCTAGAAAGGAAATAGAAATTTTAATTTTAAATATGGAAATAGGAGATTTTTTTGAAAATGCAGCTAAATTAAGTGGAGATCCAAAGTCCGTTTCCAACTGGATTACAGGGGATATATCAAGGCTTGCGAAGGAAACAGGAATTCCTTTAAATAACTTAAATTTTACAGAAAGAGATTTAGCGGAGTTGATTGAATTTATAAATTGCGGTGTTATTTCCAATAATATAGGTAAGAAGGTCATTGAGGAAATGTTTTATAAAGGCAAAAGTCCCAGACAAATAATACACGAAAAGGGATTTGTTCAAAATAGCAGTAAAGAGAAAATTTTAAAAGTTGTAAAAGAGGTTATGGAAGAAAACCCAAAGTCCATTGAAGATTATAAAAAGGGCAAGAAAAAAGCAGTGAAATTTATGATAGGTATGGTCATGAAAAAGACCAAGGGTAATGCCAATCCTATGCTTGTAAATAAATTAGTGGAAGAAGAAATAGGTAAATATTAAATTTCATAAGAATAAGAGACTTATCCGAACGCTGGAATTAGCTAATACTCCCATCTTCTTCAAAGTGGTAGATAAGCACTGCTACGCGCCTGGATAAGCTTTTCTAAGGTTCAGATGGAGATAAGCATTTCTCTATAGCAAACTCCATCTGAACCTAAGAATCACTTGATTCTTTAAGGTCTCTTATTTCTTCTTCTTGCTCTATTATGTTAATATCTTTCTTTATAAGCATATGCATATATTGAGTTATTTTTTCCAAAAGATAATTTTTATACTTTATTTGAGATAGTGTCTGTTTAATTATTATAAGTCCCCAAATTAACACGAATATTATAGTGCACATAGTTAAAATACCAAATATCTCTATAGCAAGTATCATTTTATATTCCTCCATAATATTAATTTTAAGGACAATATCGCCGCTTAAATATACGTGAACATTATATCATAAAAAAAAGATATTAAAAATATTATAATACAATTTGTTTATTTTTATGGTTAAGTGACAATAATTTAATTAGTATCCCATAGATAAGATGAGGAGAAAATTATGAAAAAACTTATTTACGTGATAATAATTGTATCAGTGATTGGTGTGATTTCTATAACTTTAAGCGGAGGGGCACTGGAGAAAAAAACTAAGGAAATTCAGACTAACAGCTATAAAAATAGTTTAGTATATAATTTAGGAGAATTACCGGATGATTTAATAATGTTGGATTCAGATAATGTACGGCAAAAGGATATACTTGCCAATGCATTTGAAGGTTTGGTAAGTAGTGATGCTAATGGAAAGATAATTCCGTCTCTGGCAGAAAGCTGGAGTGTAAGCGATGAAGGAACCAGCTACACTTTTAAAATAAGAAAAAATGCAAAATGGAGTAATGGAACTGATATAACTTCATATAATTTTGTGGATTTCTTCTCTCATATATTAAGTGTAAATGTAAAAAATATATATGGGGCTCAATTAGATTGCATTTTTGGTGCGGAAGATTATAGAAAGGGTAAATGTGATTTTAAAAATGTAGCTGTTACTGCTATAGATAAAGATACTTTATCTATAAGGTTAAATTATCCTTGTAATTATTTTTTGAATATACTTGCTCAACCTATATATTCACTTAGAATTATTGATTACAAGATTATAAATTGGAAAAAATATTATAATTCCATATTGTATTCAGGGAGTTTTACTATATCTAATGTGTCCGATGAGCAGGAAATAACTTTAAAGAAAAATTCTAAGTATTGGAATGCCAGTAAAGTAAAAAGTAATACCATAGTAGTAACTTCTTTAAAAACCAGTGAAAGTGCACTGGCGGGATTTGACAATTACAGGATAAATATATTTACAGACCCTCCTTTAGGAGAAATTGAAAACATTGAGAAAAAAGACAAATATATAACTGACACTGAATTAAAGGGTACGGGAATAGTTTTTAATTTAAAAGGGAAGGGTATTGTAAGTAATGTTAATTTTAGAAAGGCAGTATCCCTTTCTATTGATAGGAATAACATAGTTAAAAATATATTGAAAGATACGGTAACACTGGCAAATTCATATATACCTGGTTGTGTGGACAATGGATTAGAGAGTAATTTCATAAATAAATCTTTTTTCTCAGAAAGTGCCAATGAAGAGGCAGCTTTAGAGGTTATGAAAAATTTAGATTATAATGACGAAAAGAAATCTTTAAAACTTATATATGTAAATTCAGTTGAAAATAAAAAGGTATGTGATGAGATAGCAAAAAATCTAAAAAAGTATATAAAAATAAATGTGAAATGTGTAGGATATGATTTAAACTCGTTTAATAATGAAATAAAAAATGGCAATTACGATATGGCAGAAATATATTATGAAGGATATTATAATTATCCTCTACCCTTTTTTCAAATATGGCAATCTTCTTCTACATATAATTTATATGGATATAGTAATATAGAATTTGATAATAAGTTCACTGGTACAGTTTTTGAAAAAGATGTAAATAAAAAGGTGGAAATGTTTAAAGACATGGAAAACTTATTGCTCGAAGATATGCCAATAGTACCTATATATTTTAATAAAACGGTTATTGTTACAAGAAATTATGTAAAAGATGTATATACTAATAAAATGGGCAATATAAAATTGGATAAGGCTTATTTGTGGAAAAATTAAATTATGTAAAGTATTTTTAAAAAGGATCTTATTTTATATTTATCTGAATGCTGCCAGCCCTAATATTCCTACCTTCTTCAAAGTGGGAGATAAGCATTTCTAACGCATCTGGGTAAGTTCTTCCCCTAAAGGATAACGTATTCTAAGTGCTAAAGACACTAAGAATACTGTTAATAAGGTTCAGATGGAGATAAGTATTTCCCTATATCAAACTCCATCTGAACCCAAGAATCACTTGATGAGATCTTATGTCAAATTAGAAATGTAGATCAATTTTAAATAACTTATCCCCCATATTTTAAAGATGAGTAGATTCATTATTGGATTTCTTTTTAGGAGTAAAATATATGCAGTTCGTTTCTAAAGAGGAAAGGCTCGTAATAGGAGTAACGTAGTTTAAAGTACATTTTCCGTTTTTTTCATGAACACAATTTTCAGAACAATTAATATCCATCATTAGGTATCACCCTCCTTATAGAAGCTGGATGAATTTAAGGGATTATAAAATATTTTAAAAATGGTTTTTTGTTGATTATTCTTATATACTTAAGGTGCTTGTACTTTAGGTTATATTATTATGTCCTAAAATTATAAAATTTATTTCTAAAAATATATTTAATCTATACATTTAAAGGCGATTCTGGCTTAAAAAAATGTATTACAAGGAAAAATATGAACATATTTTTATAGGTATCGAAAGAAGCCTTTATAGATTTAAAATTTTCTTTTTTTCTACTGTAAGTTACATATTTAGCAAAAACAGGGGCTACTTCGCAGGATTCTGGCGAAGGAATCGAAGATGGTCTGAAATTTTGTTCTTCCAATAAATCTTCTGATTTAAGGGAAAAACTCCTATATCTTTCTACATCATTTAAATTAGGGGTTTCAGGCCAACTTAAAATTATACCTGAATCGATTAGTTGACGTTTAAAAATATCTAGCACTACTAAATTATTTTTATTTTCATCTCTATATAAAGCTGTATCTATCATAAAAACCATAAGATAAAGCATAATTTCAAGAGATGTAAATTCTATATTTTTTTTGGATGTATTTTTTATAAACAATCCTTTCTCTGCATCATAGAGTTTTAAAAGTCTTTCAGATATAAATTTTGCATTATCTTTGGATTTCATAATATTTGTGTTTCTATATATTAAAGTATAGTTTATATAGTTTAATGCATCATTTTCCACATCTATGTTTTTTAATATACTGGATTGGGAGTTTTCTTTATAATACTTTTCAAATAAAAGTTCGGATATGTCTAATATTAAGTCTTTACATTGATTGTCTTTTGAATAATTATAAAATATATTTAAACCAAAGCATAATTTTGTAAGTTCTTCAAAAGATAAATCGTATAGTTCTTCTTTTGAATTAATAAGCATATTTAAAATGTCAAAAGAAAAGTTTTTAAATTCTTCTTTTTCTTCATTTTCAAGAAGGAGACTGCATTTGTAATAAGCAGCCATCAAAAGAGCTTGAGATGAGAATTTGAATTTTTTGTTTTTTTCTATGAATTTTAAATCCTCAGGAGCAGAATTGCTTTCATGTTTTTTGTCAATAAAAATACCTTGTACGTTTCTAAAATGTAAAGCATAAAATTCCAGTTGATTTTTACATATTAAATTGTAAAGTGGTTTTAAATTGTATTTATTCTTATCTATGTTATAAAAAGAGGTATAGTAGTCTGAAAGTTCCAGCAAGCACAAGGTCATAAATGCATTGCTATCTATGTTTATTTCTTTTTTAAATTTATCCTCATTCCAACAAAGTTTGTTATCCATGTTTATAAGGATAGGATTTGCTTTTCTATATATACATAGAAGTGGAGAAACATCTTTAAATGTGGTAATATCAAAGTTAGATATATTTTTTGTGTTTAGTTCTTTGATTGGGGTAAAAATTCCACACTTTGAATGTAATACAATTTCTTTTAAAGATTCTTTTGAGAAATAAAATAATTGATGTTTAATATTATAGGGGTTTATCTTATTAATTCTCAAAAAAGGTCCTATATATTTCAAAATATTTACACCTACCATAAATTAATCCTTATATAAATAATATGAAGTAGGATGAAAAATAGTTCTTATTTATTTTAGAAAGGAAGAAATTTTATGAAAGCTGGAAAGCTAGACTGGAAAGATTTAAAAAGTATAATAGATAAAAATAGATCTGTTGAAAGAAATGATGTTAGAGTAAGAAGTGGAATAGGAGAGGATTGCAGTGTAATAAATTTTGGGGATAAAGAGTGTGTTGTTTCCACGGATCCTATTACTGGAGCCAATATAAATAGTGGAAGACTTGCAGTACATATAAACTGTAATGATATAGCATCTTGTGGGATTGAGCCGGTAGGCCTTTTGGTTACAATACTTTTGCCTGAAGGAGCTTCTTTAGAGGATATAAATAGACTTATGGGAGAAATTAGTGACGAAGCTAAGAAGTTAAATGTGGAAATTTTAGGAGGACATACTGAAGTAACCAGTGCAGTGAATAAAATAGTAATATCCTGTACTGCCATAGGAAAAGGTGATAAGGGAAAAGCAGTATCTACGTCAGGAGCAAAAGAAAAAGATGATATAGTGGCAACGAAATGTTTATGCTTGGAAGGTACTAGTATTATAGTGAATGACTATGAAGATAAATTGATTGGTTTACTTACTAAAGAAGAGATAAATGAAGCTAAGAATTATATAAAACAAATAAGTGTGGTTAAAGAGGGAATATTATCAGGAGGATTTGGAGTTAATTCTATGCATGATATAACAGAAGGAGGAATACTAGGGGCTCTATGGGAAATTGCCGAGGCCAGTAGAGTTGGTTTTAAAGTTTACAAAGATAAGTTACCAATAACTAAGATAACAGAAAAAATATGCGGTCATTATTTAATAGATCCCTTAAAGTTAATTTCATCGGGAAGTATGCTTATTACAACTCCAAAAGGTGAAGAATTAGTTCGCATGTTGGAGAATGAAGGTATTAAAGCTTGTGTTGTGGGAGAAATTACTAAAGGTGGATATAAGCTAATTTGCAATGGCGAGGAAGAGGAAATAGATGCTCCTGGAAGAGATGAATTATTTATATTAGAAGAAAAATTAAAATAATTAGGGTATAATTGAAGAATATAGTTTTAATTGTGGAGGTAGAATATGAGAGTCGATGGTAGAAAATGTAACCAAATTAGACCTGTAAAGATAACCAGAAATTATACAAAATATGCAGAGGGCTCTGTATTAATAGAAAATGGAGATACAAAGGTAATATGTACCGCTTCTATAGAGGATAAAGTACCGCCTTTTTTAAAAGGGAGAGGAGAAGGTTGGATTACCTGTGAGTATAATATGATTCCTAGAGCTACCCAAGTAAGAAAGGCTAGAGATATAAATAGAGGTAGAATTGACGGGAGAACTATGGAGATTCAAAGAATAATAGGCAGGGCTCTTAGGTCCGTGGTAGATTTAAGGGCCATAGGAGAAAAAACTATATGGGTTGATTGTGATGTGATCCAGGCAGATGGAGGTACCAGAACTGCATCTATATCCGGTGCTTTTGTAGCTTTGGTTGATGCTGTGAATAAACTTCACAAACAAAATCCTTTTACTATATATCCTATAAGAGATTTTGTAAGCGCTGTAAGTGTGGGAATAGTAAATGATACAAGAATGTTGGATTTATGTTATTTGGAAGATTCTAGGGCTAAAGTAGACATGAATGTAGTGATGACAGATTCAGGAGAATTTGTTGAAATACAAGGCACAGGAGAACAAAATCCTTTTACCAGGGAAGATTTAAAAGAACTTTTAGCTTTAGCAGAAAAAGGAATAAAAAGTATGATTAGTGCACAAAAGGATAGTTTAAAAATGGATTCTCTATGGATAGGAACAGGTGGGGAGTAATGAAAAAATTAATAGTAGCAAGCAATAATGTTAATAAGATAAAGGAAATAAAACAAATACTTTCTAAATATCCAATAGAAGTTATATCTATGAAAGAGGCTAACATAGATATTGATATTGTAGAGGATGGAACTACATTTCAAGAAAATGCTTATAAAAAAGCTAAAACTATATATGACTTGCTGAAAATTAAGTGTATGGTACTGGCAGATGATTCAGGTCTTGTGGTAAGGGGGCTAGATGGAAAGCCGGGGGTATATTCTGCAAGATTTGCAGGGGAACATGGAAATGATAAAAAAAATAATGAAAAACTTTTAAAACTTTTGGAATATAAAGGCTATGAGGATAGAAAGGCTAAATTTGTATGTGCAATTACATTAATAATAAATGACAGTAAAGCTCTAGAGGTCCAGGGAGAAATAGCGGGTATAATATGTGAAGAAGAAAGAGGAACCAATAGATTTGGATATGATCCATTATTTTATATACCGGAATATAACATGACCTTTGGGGAAATGGATTCTATACTTAAAAATTGTATAAGTCATAGAGCTATGGCGTTAAAAGAGTTGGAAAAGGAAATGAGGTACCTTATGAAGGAGGTATAAGTTTGCATATAGGGGTAGTAAGTGATACTCATAGGTATAAAAAGTTCATAAATAAAGTTGTGGATGTACTGTATAACACAGAACTAATTATTCATTTAGGAGATAATGTTCAGGATGTTAATGAAATAAAAAAGATTTATACAGGCTCTATTATTAATGTAAGTGGTAACTGTGATTTTAATGTAGATGCTCCTGTTGAGAGATTAGAAATCATAAGTGGCAAAAGGTTCTTTATAACTCACGGACATAGATATGATGTTAAATATAGTTTATCTAGGCTAAAATGCAGAGCCTTGGAACGGAAAGCTGATATAGTTTTATTTGGACATACTCATATATCACAAATAGTTTATGAAGAGGGAATATGGTTTATTAATCCAGGAAGTCCCTCTGTACCTAGGGATGGGTTCAATAGTGTTGTAACTATAGATATGCAGAAAGGAATTGTAAGTCCAGATATTAAAGGAATTTAAAGAAAAATAAAAAAACTAGAAAATAGGTATTGACGAATTAATATATATCGTGTAGAATAATTAATGTCGTCAAGAGTTGTAGGTAATTTTTAGTTTAAGGTATTAATACTTTTAGTACTTTTAACGTCGGGGTGTGGCGCAGATGGGAGCGCGCGTGGTTTGGGACCATGAGGTCGCAGGTTCAATCCCTGTCACCCCGACCATTTGATTCTAAGTAAACTGTCCAGATTTAGTTTGCTTATGAAGCGATTTGTGCGGGTGTAACTCAATGGCAGAGTGCTAGCCTTCCAAGCTAGTTATGAGGGTTCGATTCCCTTCACCCGCTCCAGGCGTGCGTCTTTAGCTCAGTTGGATAGAGCAACGGCCTTCTAAGCCGTGGGCCAGGGGTTCGAATCCCTTAAGACGCACCATAGATATGCGCCATTAGCTCAGTTGGTAGAGCATCTGACTCTTAATCAGGTTGCCCGGGGTTCGAGCCCCCGATGGCGTACCAAAATAATACGGTGAGCGTAGTTCAGTTGGTAGAGCGCCAGATTGTGGTTCTGGTTGTCGTGGGTTCGAGTCCCATCGCTCACCCCAGTTTAATGGGATGTAGCCAAGTGGTAAGGCAGTGGACTTTGACTCCACCATTCGTAGGTTCAAATCCTGCCATCCCAGCCAATGGTTTACTAGCTCAGTTGGTAGAGCACATGACTTTTAATCATGGTGTCCGGGGTTCGATTCCCCGGTAAGCCACCAGTTGGTATCTTAAAGTATTTGACCTATGTTTGTTTTAAATGCAGGTGTGGCGGAATTGGCAGACGCACTAGACTTAGGATCTAGCGCCTATGGCGTGGGGGTTCGACTCCCTTCACCTGCACCAATTTTATCAATAATGTGTTTTTATTATAGCTGGTTAAGATAGTGTGGAAAGTATACGTTTATATATATTGCGGGAGTGGCTCAGTGGTAGAGCGTCACCTTGCCAAGGTGAACGTCGCGGGTTCGAATCCCGTCTTCCGCTCCAAATAAAGAAGAATTCTATGCGGGTGTAACTCAATGGTAGAGTGCTAGCCTTCCAAGCTAGTTATGAGGGTTCGATTCCCTTCACCCGCTCCATTTGTATTTTTAGAATAAAATTAATAAGCACCCATAGCTCAGTTGGATAGAGTGATGGACTTCGAATCCAGAGGCCGCAGGTTCGAGCCCTGCTGGGTGCGCCAATATCAAGGCTTTTGCTTATATGTAAGGGTCTTTTTTAATGCAAAATAACACAACCAGTAACATAATAATAAAGAAAGATAAATACCCTATATGAGATTATCAGGTATTAATTTATTGTTCTGAATGTCACCTATAAAAAGTATATAGTTAATATAATCGTTATAATTGTCGTTATTATATATGAATCTAATTATTAAGGATTTACTTTTCAAAATCACACCCCCTCTTTCACTTTTGCATCAGGTGATTCTATGACTCTTGTTATGAATTATCTTTATAGTTTCTAGAAGGTTCTTATTTTTATTATATAGGGATTCTTAGTGTCTATCAAATTGGAGTAGGGTCATTTGCTTTTACAGACGAGAATACGCAACCATATAGAAATATAACTATAATTGAATTTAAAAGACCTGGAAGAGAAAACTATACTGATGAAGAGAATCCAATTAGGCAAGTTAAGGAATATATGAATGATATTATAGAGGGGAAAATTAAAAGTAAAGATGGAGAATTCTTAAGCGATACCGAAAACGTTAGATTTTTTTGCTATATTTTATGTAACATTGACAGCAAAATGAGAAGATATGCAAAACTTGAAGATTTGAAGAAAACTCCAGATAGTATGGGGTATTATAAATATATAGATTCATATAAAGCATATATGGAAATCATCCCTTATAACAAACTAATTCAAGATCCACAGAAGAGAAATAAAATACTATTTGATAAGTTGTTTAACCAGATGTAGAATATATTGTTGTTACAAATAGCATAATACTTGGAAATATAGTATTATGTCAAATTAAGGATTTAGAAAGCCCCAGGGGTAATCCTAGGGCTTTCACCAATTAGAACAACAATAAGTGACTTTAAAGTATCTTTATGGTATTAAGCATTATACTCAACTTACTATATTTAAAACAAAAGAGAACTATATCTTAAATTTATTTACATATATTATAAAATAGTATATTTTATTTTTATAAGGTTAATATCCTTAAGTATTCTTTATTAGGATATAATACTATATTTTCGAAAAATAAGGGATTGAACATAGATTGAAATTTCTATGAAATGGGTGAAGTCGATTGGGAATTTTAAAAGGTGGATTGAATATTATGAGGAAAAAAAGAGAGCATTATGCACTCAGGTGACGAATGGCATTGTTACGAAAGTTAAAAATAAAGGACTGGACTTTTCTACAATAATAACCGTTTGCTATATAGTTGATTCTGTTACTTACCAAATAAGTGAAAGCTTAAAGCTGAAAAGCAAAATAATAAGGTGGGGTATTATTCCGGTAGGCCAAAAAAAGTATCCTGTTATACCAGAAATATCAGAAGGAAGTACGGTGCGGGTAAATTACAATCTTGCAAATCCGGCTGAGGCTTTTATTACTGATAATATTGGTATTATAAATTGTTAATTTTGGAGTCGTTTATTTTATCCAATTTATCAAAAATATTTTTAGAAACTATAAGTTAATTTTAAATTGGAATTTCTATTTTACATAAAAAGCTTAAGGGTATACTTTATAAAGACTGTATAAAAGGATTGAGAAAATTGAAAGGTGATGTTAATTAATAGAATATTTGTAATATATTGTTTTGTTTGTTGAAATAATTATGTTAAATAATTTTAGAGAGGCAATTAAAAATTTGTTTATACAAATATAAAAAATACATAAATTTATTATCTTTAAGATATTACCATTATTATGCTATAATGTATTTAATAGTAATGATTCATGTTATATAGAATTCCCCCTTTTTATCATTACTGTATGAGTGATTACAGGGATAATAAGTTGGCACAATGAAAGGGGGTAATGTGAATGAACTTTTTCTTTTTGTGCATTGTAGTGCTTTCAATTACAGAGATATTGAGTTTATGTATTATTTCAGTTTTCTGCTATAAACAAGATAAACTTAAAATGTTTTTTGAAAGTAAGAACAGTATTTCGAAAAATAATATTTTGACGGGTATTAAAGTTAAAATAGATAAACTAAAGAAAGAAAATAACAAGTAACTTTTGGGAGAAGTCACTTGTTCATATATAGGTTCTTTCTCGTATAACATGATTTTATAAATTTACAGTTTCTCTGTAATCACTCACCTACATACCTTATTATTATATTATAATTGAAGTAAAAAATATACTTATTTATGATATTTTTTATTAGTTTAATTGTTATTGCTTAATTTATTTTAATAAATATTGTTAAAAGATCATTCAATTACCTAGAGTATTTTTTTATAGAAATGTACAAACTTTAAGTATAAGAAGTAAAGATTACTATGTAAAGGAGTGTTGATTATGACACGTAGCAGTAATAATTTGGTAGTTCCACAGGCTAGAGAAGCTTTAAATAGATTTAAGATGGAATCAGCTAGAGAGGTAGGAGTAAATCTACAAAATGGATATAATGGAGATCTTACTTCAAGAGAAGCCGGCTCTATAGGTGGAAACATGGTTAAGAAAATGGTTGAAGCTTATGAGCAGGGTTTAAGATAAAGTATGATAATAAGAGCCTAGTGGGAAAAAGATCCTACTAGGCTTTTTAAATTTTGATGTTTAATAAATTACACGTTCAAGTAAAAGAAGGAATTGAAATAACTACTTCAAGTCTTTATTTGAACCCTGCCATCCACTATGAGTGAGGTTTTCATTGGGCTGAACACCATGAGACGGATTTTCATTAGATGGCATTTTACCCTGATTAGGGCTTACGTGAATAGGAGTGATACCTAATATTGCGCTATAGTGAATACGAAGTTGTGCCTGACCAAAGTGTGTGAATACAGTTAAAGTTACTACACCTGTAAGCCCGTCATGACTATCTATACAAGCTGTGATTGTGCCATGCCATTTAAGGCGGATAAGTACAATTCGGCCAATATGCTTTTGTACTGCTTCAGGACTAACATTTGATTTTCTAAAATAGTTACCATAATCATCATAGTAGTCGTCATAGTAATCAAAAGGACAATAATAATTTTTCAATGTTCATTTTCTCCTTATATTTATTATTTCAATATTTATGTTATGTTAGTATAATATTTTTGGGAATTGATTATTAATAAAGTTTGGTAATAAGAATTAGTGAAATAATTACTAAAAAGCCCTAGGCTACTGAGGTGACCCCTTAAAGTTAGACTTTATTGCGTATCAGTTTTTACTGGTACGCAATTTGTTTATGCAATATTAAGCCAGATCCTATATTCTACAGGACTCATCCAGTTTAATGATTGCTTAATTCTTCGTTCATTATAATATCGTATATATTCTTCAATAGCAGATTTCAACTCATCGTAACTATAATAAACAACACCATAATACATTTCTTGTTTCATAATCCCAAAGAAGTTTTCCATTACTGAATTGTCATGGCAATTCCCTTTACGTGACATACTTTGATATATTCTGTTTGCTTCTAAAGCGTGTGCATATGCCTTCATCTGATAAGTCCAACCTTGGTCAGAATGAAAGGTTCTGCGATACTTGCAGTCAGCAGTTATTTCTATGGCTTTATTTAAAGCATTCATTATATTTACTGCGGAAGGATTCTGTGAAATTCCATAACTTATGATCTCTCGATTATACAAGTCCATAAATGGGTCAAGATAAAGTTTCTTTATTGCCATTCTTCCTTTTTCATCAACCTCGTAATACTTAAATTCAGAAGTATCTGTAGTGATCTTTTGATATGGAATACTCGTGCCAAATCGACGACGAAGCCTGTTTGGTGTGACCTTACCCACCTTACCTTTATATGAGCTATATTTTCTGCTCTTTCGGGTAAATGAAGTTACCTGAACTCCCAATTTCTGAACAATCCGTTGTACTTTCTTGTGATTCACAGCTATCCCTTGTTTCTGCAATTTACCATAAATTCGTCTATATCCAAAATCTTTATGTTCTTTACGAATCTGAAGAATTAACTGTTCTAGTTCCTCATCTGGATTTTTACGATTAAATCTTTGTTGCCAGTACATATATGTGGCTTTCGGATAACATGTAATTGCGAGAATATCTTTTAATTTGAATTCTCCTCGGAGGCTGTGGATGATTCTCGCTTTTTGTTCTGAGGTATTCCCTCTAAACGCAGCCTCCTCGGTTCTTTTAAATAGGCATTCTCGATTCGTAGTTTAAGATTTTCTTCTTCAAGTTGTTTAAGGTATTCTGCATCTGTATTTATTTTTCTACTCTTATCAGAACTAATATCTTTCGGTTGTGCCACTTGTGGTCGCCGCCCTTTCATTTTGGGTTTCAAGGCATCAGAACCAGCTATTCCGTAATCATTTACCCACTTGCTTATTAATGAGAGATACGATAGAACTGAAGCTAAAATTATGTTACCTCAACTCTACAAATTGAAATTTTACGAGCAAAGATTTGGTTATAATCAATATAAAAACGATCATTTATACCTTTATCCAGCCCTTATCAACCCAATACTGGTTATCAACCGATAATGTTTTTTCTTTTTTTGCAACAGCCTGATGCATCATTTTACTTATGATGAACTTCATGCTTACTTTTATTCCCTTATGTGCTGTACGTGTTTCTTTATATTTTTCGGCAATCTTTTTAGTTTTTCTGATAATAATATTTTTACGCTTATCGGATAGCTCATTCCAAATAACACCTTCAAGCAATCCTATGCCCAACTTTTTAATGTCAGAGATACCGAGCCAAGATAGACTTGTTGCAATGTCTTTTTGTGCTTCACCGTTAAATACACCGATAGCATTTGTCAAAATTACAGCTCTTTTATTAAACATTCTTTCATCGGGCCTATGTACTATCCAATGTACACACAAATGATCAAGCAAAGTTTTCATCTGTGCAGTAGTTCTTAGTGCATAAACAGGAGATGCAAATATAAGCAAATCAGCATTCAAAATAGAACTCCATATAGGCATAACATACTCTACGTGAGGGCAAAATTGTTCACTTTTAAAAAAACATTTTTTACATCCACAACAAAAATGAGGCAAATCTTTTGGTAAATAAAATTCTGTTATTTCATTTCCATCACGCAAAATCTCTAAAAAACTTTCTTTTATATGGTAGGTACAACCTTTTATTTCGGTTCCATTTATCACAGTAATCTTCATATTATTCAACTTCCTTAAAATATAATTTATTTTCCTGTTATAAAAATAACCTGTATATAAAATTACTATTTATTCAGTTATTTTATATCTTTCATAAGTCGCATTGATTTACAACTATGATGCAAATTGAAAAATATAGTTAAAGAGGGGAGTTTAATATTCCTCTCTTCATATTTATAAGACGTACGATAGTGATTAAACTAGCATTTATATTTTTCCTTAAAAATATCCTATCATGTAACGGAAAAGAAATATATGCATAAATATTGTAAAATATAAGGGAAGTTTAATTAAAAACTCTAAGTTAAAATTAACAAGAGAAATGTCTTAAAAACCGTTGAGTTATCTATGAATAGTACTAATTTTATTTAGCACATTTTTAACACACTAGGTATATATACGTATCAATATTTATCATACTTTATAGTAAAATAAATGTGTTAAATTAAGTATTATCGAGAGATGTGAATAAATATATAAAATTATAGTTATTAAAAATACGAATCCAGAGGCTGCAGGTTCGAGCCTTGCTGGGTGCGCCATAAAGTATTGATAACACTGAATTTCGGTGTTTTTTATTTTACCCTAAATAAAAATTTACCCCTCTTTTTACCCTTATAGATTTTTATAAAAGAAAAGGAGTATTATTTTATCTTCATATTTTCATGTGAATCATCTAATTTTGATGCTGATTTTTTCTTCATACCTTCCTAATACATGAGTATATATTTAGGGTGGTAGATATATTACTATGGCCGAGTGGTTACTGAACTGTCTTTGGTTCTTATCCTAATTCAAATAACTTAGTAGCGGAAGTATGCCTTAAATATTGAATTTATAACAGTACACAATCTGTACTTTATCTATTTTGGCATTATGTATTGACTTTAATAGTGCGTATTGTATCATCTCCCTTCTTAAAGGGATAGCGATATCAGTTGCCCATATGTAAACTAATCGAATTCTACACCGCTGGCTTAACATAATTATATAATAAGAACAATATTTTACTTATAGATACGATAATAATAAATGTATGTCTTAGGAAAAAGTAGAGGAAATGCTTAATGTCACAGGGACTAAGGCTGGGGACATTGAGTATAGGGCTATGAATAACTTCAAATATAAAGAATCGTATTGATTAAAGCGAATAAAGTAATAATGATAGGATTTCTGGTGTAAAATTTTTTTGAGATGTCATATTGGCATATTTATTTATGCAATTATATTAGTTTTTTAGGAGTTTTGTTTATGATTTATGGATTGAAAAAAATCAATGATTTTAAAATAAGTATATATTAATTTTAAACAGCTTCTTTTTGTTCACAAATAGTTAATCATTATGCCATTAAGTTGTAACAAATACTACTTATAATCATAAGTACATTCAGTGGACAAGTACCAATGTTGAATAAGTAGTTTATAAAGTATGCCCCCTTAAGCGTAAATATAAACTGGTGTCTGTAGTTGCAGGGCACTTAAAACTCAAATGCAACTGCCACAGGATAGTATAAGTTTAGACTCCTTTAAAATAATGTTATTAAAAATAGGCACCGTCATTTAGGTGCTTATTTTTATATCTTTTAACATACGCATAATGATATCATAACAATTAGCAAATATAATACATAGTAAAGTATATAATATCCAAAGCATTGAAAATATTTAGACCAGTGTCTGTGGTTGCAGGACACTATAAGTTTAAATGCAACCATCATAGGTTTATATAAATTACTGCACCCTTAAAATAAAAGAATATTGAAAATAAGCACTTATCATTATTAGGTGCTCATTTTCATTTTGAAGGTTCAATTAATGGAGTATTGTGGATAATGTGAATAACCTGTGGATAAGTTGTTGATAACTTGTGGATTAATAGGGAAGTAAGAGGTATGAAGATAAGGAAAATTATGAAAGAAAAACTAAATAGAGATAAATAGGGGAGAGGCGAATACCTCTCTTTTTATGCATATACACCTGCTTCAACTTATCTAAATGTTGTGCCCCAAACAAGATTACACAATTATTAATCATACTTTAAATTTATTTAGTGACTTATGTAAACTATTTGACATCTCCGCAAGATGATTAATAGAGGATGCCACCTCTTCAACAGAAGCTGTCTGTTCTTCAGTTGCAGAAGCAACTTCTTGCGTATGAGCGGCATTTTGTACTATTAATGTTACTATATTTTTTACAGACTTCTCCACGAATGTTGCATTTGCATTAATTTCTCTTGTTTCATTGGTCATTTCTTTTATTTTATTAGTCATTTCAAAAACAGAGTGTTCTATGAGGTTAAACGAATCCTCTGTAAGTTTAAGTGAAATTGCCTGTTCTTCTATTGAAACCTTTGTATTAATTGCTTCATCAACAGCTTTTTTAATATCTGTTTGTACTTCTGATATTAAATTATTTATTTTTTGTGCAGACTCTTTTGAGAGTTCTGCCAAATTTTTTACTTCATTGGCTACTACAGTAAAGCCCCTACCAGCTTCACCAGCCCTGACCGCCTCTATGGAGGCATTTAAAGATAATAGATTTATCTCCTCTGCAATATTATTAATGAATTCCACAACCGTTCCAATTTCACTTGATTTTGCAGATAGGCCAGAGATTACATCTGTTACATTTTGTGATGCTTTTTCAGTATTGGACATTCTATCACTTTGATGTTTCAAATTTGCAGTCCCATTGGTTACAGTTTCTATTGCATTATTTACAAGTTCCATAATACATATTGTATTTTCAGTTATACGATTTAACCCTTCTACGACACCATTGACAGATTTATTGCTTTGTTCAGCTAAGTCAGTTTGTTTTGAGACACTTTCAGCTAAGTTGGTAATATTGTCTGAAATTTCTATAGCTGTTTTGCTAACATCATCTGTGCTTTTCGTTATTACGTCAGAGGAAGATGCTACAATTATACTTGTATACTTGTCTCTTTAGCTTTATGAATCAAGTTTCTAATTCTGTCAATAAATCTATTAAACCTTTCAGTAAGTTGATCTAATTCATCTTTTTTATATATTTCACCCCTAATGGTAAGGTCTCCATTTTCTGCTTGTTCCATTAATATCTTAAATTGTTCTATAAACTTTGTAATATCTTTATATGTAAAAATAATCAAAATAGTAAAGAAAATAATTAAAATGATGCCAAGAATTGAAATAGAAATCAAATTTCTACTAAAGTTACTTGTATCAGTATCAGACTGTTTCATCATTTTTTCCGTTTCCAGCTTTGATTTATCTTGTATTTGTTTTACTAATAAATCCATATCATCAGTAGATTTTCTATCAATACCTTTTACCAATCCATCTACTATCCGGTAGCTTTCTATACTATTTTGGTCATAGCTTTGAATTGCCTTATTATATTTATCATAGAGTTCTTTATGATTGTTTAATAATGTACTAACTGAAGAAGTATCCATACCTTGTTTTGTCATATCTTCTTTAAGTTTTAATAGCTGTGACTGAACATTATCATTTTCCTGTGAAAACTGAGAGTAATACTTCTTGAAAGATTCAGGGTCGTAACCTCTTAGTAAGATATCTTTCCATTCTTGTACCTGTTTTTTGAAATCAACTTGAGCCTGTCTTGCTATATCAACCATATTGATATATTCAGCAGTTACTTGTAACCTATTTTTATGTCTTTCATTAAAGTTTTTAAAGGTAATCCATGACAAACTGCTGATAATCAGTGTAAATGCTATAATAAATCCTATTAATGCATATAGTCTTACGCTTATTTTTTTACTGTCTTTCATCTTAATCTACTCCTGTCTAAAAATAATTAATGCTTTATTTCCTTACCCATTATATTATAATAATACAGATTTGTAACGTTATCATTGCATATTCCAATAGTTATGTCACAAAATTTTATATTGTAAAATAAGTATATATTTATTTTAAATAGGTCTAGTAAATGAAAAGGCGTGTGGTCACTATGAAAATAGATAGAATACTAGAAAATGTATTTTAAGGTTCTGCTATTTGCGGCGAAAACAAATGACAGTCTGGAATCCATGAAAAAAGAACCTGCTAAGGTTCTATAGAAATAATATAATTAATATAATCATAGGAATAGCTGTACATAAAACTAATACTATAGGTGATATGTCATCTTCTGGTACAGGGTCAGTAATTTTATCTAACTCTTCAGTTGGTTGTACTATGCTATGATTATTTTCTGTTGATTTTTCTTCCAGAGGATCTAAGTTTGTCATAAATATATAGCCCCCTTTATGATGATTTCATATCTAGATAAAAGTCTCGCTTTAGCAATTTCAGTATTTAAGCATACGTTTACACTGGTGTTCGTATTTTCGTATTTTAGTAAGAACTTAAAGTAGTTTACTAAATTCTTCATATAATATAATATGAAATTATCGTTATTTTGTGAATATTCTTTAAATTGTTTATAAATATTTCTCAAAAGTTAAAGTCATTTGAATGAACCGTAAATTTATAGCTTGTAAGTAAGGAAGTAACTATATTGAAAAATGTGTGCTAAACTATTAAAATTGTAATTAGAATGTTGTTACATAAGCAGACTGTTGAAAAGGGTGACAAATTAGGATAATTACAATGATTTAGAATAACCATATAAAAATTAATTTTAAAATAAGTAGGTGTAACTGTGCATAGGGTAATTTTTCTTGTAGATATGAATGCTTTTTTTATAAGTTGTGAATCAACAAGACATCCTGAAATTATTGGCAAACCTGCTGCTGTAGCAGGGGATCCCAAGAATCGGTCAGGTATTATTCTAACTGCAAATTATGAAGCACGAAAGTTTGGAGTTAAAACAACTATGGTTTTACATAAAGTATTAAAACTTTGTCCTAATATAATAATTATTCCTCCTGATCATTGTTTTTATAAGCAGAAGTCCAAAGAAGTTATGGGAATACTTTCTAAATACACTCCTGTTATTGAAAAAAATAGTATTGATGAAGCATGGCTTGATATGACGGGCTGTGAAAGAATCTTTGGAAGATCCTATCAAACAGCAGAATGTATTATGAAACATATTAATAGTGAGCTGGGATTGGATTGTTCTATAGGCATATCTGAAAATAAATTCCTGGCAAAGATGGCCTCTCAAATGAAAAAACCTCTGGGGATTACGAAACTTTGGAAAAAGGATATTGAACTTAAATTATGGCCGCTGCCAGTTGAATTTATGAATGGTATAGGGAAGCAAACTGCACGAAAGCTCCGAGAAATGAAAATTAAAACTATTGGAGAACTTGCCAACTTTGACAGAAGATATCTTATAAAAAAATTAGGTAAAGTAGGGGCTGAGATTCATCAATTTGCCAATGGAATTGATGTTTCACCAGTAACACCTCATTCACATAAGGATGTAAAGTCTATTGGCAAATCAATCACATTGGCTCATGATATTTCAGATATAGAAAGTGCAAAAGTTATTCTTATGGAACTTTCAGATAAAGTTGGAATGACTGCTCGTAAATATAATAAAAAAGGGCATACAGTACAAATTAATATTAAATATTCCAATTTTCAATCCATTACCAGGCAAAGAACTATAACGGAAACTTATCTGGTAAAAGAAATTTATTCTGCAGGAATTGAAATGCTGGAGAAAAACTGGAATGAACGACTACCGGTACGGCTACTGGGTATAAGCCTTAGTGGATTTTCAAAATATAATGAAGATGAACAGATATCTATGTTTAATATGCTGGAAATTGATAATGAAAAAAGCAGTGTACGCAAGATAGACAAAATAGAGGCTGCTATTGATAGCATACGTAAAAAATATGGTGATTCCATAATTAAGTCAGGATCATTGATAAAAAAAAGTAAGAATTAATTTTAATTAAGTAAAATATAAATAAGTATTTTCAAAGTATAAAAATTTGCTTTGTGAATATATAAATCATATAATTGACATAAAAAATTTGCAATGTTATACTTTGAGAAAACTATGGCATTGTGAATTTTTTATTGTGGTAGAAAAATTATTTCATGAAAGGAGAATTCCTTATGGATAATTATATTACTTCATTTGATAACAATACATTATATAAGAATGAAAAGGTATGGTTTAATCTAGTAGAAAATAAGATAGTTGATAGAGATGTATTGAGAAATGACATTGCTGCTTCCTGGGAACGATGTATAAATTCTCAAGTTGATCCTTTGAAAAGGAATAGTGGTAATATAATTTATGACTTGAGGGATATGTTGGAACAGGAAAAAAATAATTTGCTTTTTAAGATTGCAGAACCATTTATGAAAAATTTATATGAAGTTATAAAACCCCTGGGGTTTATTGCTATGTTGGGAAATGAAGATGG
The DNA here is from genome assembly GCF_000016505.1 of Clostridium kluyveri DSM 555. Lineage (NCBI taxonomy): Bacteria > Bacillati > Bacillota > Clostridia > Eubacteriales > Clostridiaceae > Clostridium > Clostridium kluyveri. The sequence goes on along the minus strand of NC_009706.1, from coordinate 3,490,419 downwards.
TATAAACATTGATATGGGTGGCAACAAAAAAATGATGTCTATTGCTGAAAAGATCAATGCGGTAAAAGGAGCCTCATTTGAAGAAAAGTATATTGGTACGAATGCTGCCAGCATATGTTCTGTTGAAAAGCGAGTTGCTCAGGTTACTTATTATGAACATTATAAGGCCAATATGCATAATTGGTGCTGTTCATCAGTTCCTATTTTTAATAAAGAGGGTAATATGATAGCAGTAATTAATGTATCTAACATGGATACAAGCAAGCATACACCTCTGCTAATCAGCTTAATAGCTTCTACTGCAAGATTAATTGAAATGAAATTTAAATTGTATGATGCCAATGATATATATAATCAAAATTATTGGTTTTTAAAAGAATCTATGAAAAAAAATCCTCGAGCATTACTGTTTTTGGATAATAATGGGTGTATCAATCATATCAATGAAAATGCAGTTGAAATGTTGGGCGTATCCACAAAGGAAAGTATAGGCAGACATCTTTCCGAAGTATTTGACAAGAAGTATATTAAAAACGACAAAATGGATGTAGGAAGTAATGTAAAAAACATTATACTTGAGGATAGAAATAGAAATAAAACATATCTTAAATTGAGTAAAATTTTGTCATCAGATAAGTATCATCTGGGTTATGTGGGTATTATTGAACAACCTGTAAAAAACAGTGGAAATCATCATAAGGCTAAATATAGCTTTGAAGATATAAAATATAATTGTAGTAAAATGGATAAAGAAATTAAAAAGGCTAAGAGAGCTGCTTATAATGATATGGTAGTTTTCATTAATGGGGAAAGTGGCACTGGAAAAGAACTTTTTGCACAGGCAATTCATAATTATGGAAAACGATGTAATGGTCCATTTATAGCAGTTAATTGTGGTGCACTGCCAAGAGAGCTTATTCAAAGTGAGCTTTTTGGTTATGAAAAAGGTGCTTTTACTGGAGCAAAAAAAGAAGGACAGCCTGGTAAGTTTCAATTGGCTCAAAAAGGTACTCTTTTTCTTGATGAAATAGGAGACATGCCTATGGAATTACAGGCAAATTTATTGAGGGTGCTCCAGGAAAAGACAGTTACTCCTCTGGGCAGTAATGAAATCATAGAATTAGATGTGCGTATTATTACAGCAACTAATAAAGATTTGTTATTAGAGGTAGAGAAAGGTAATTTCAGAGAAGATTTATATTATAGAATATCTGGTATTAATATTGATGTTCCCCCTTTAAGAGAAAGGGGAAAAGATGTAGAAGAGTTATTTTATAAGTTTTTGGATAAATATGCATCTGATGTTTGTGAATATAAAAATATAAAAGTCACTGATGAATTTATACGGGCCTTATGTGAATATAAATGGCCTGGTAACGTGAGAGAATTAGAAAATATGGTCATATCAATATTAAATAATTTAGAAGACTCCTGCATAGGTGTAGAAGATCTTCCAGCTAAAATATTAAAGTGTATTAAAGTAGAAGGTAATACTAAGCCAGAAAATGATGGCATGTATTTAAAATCTTTAGATAGTACAGAGATGATTAATATAGAACAAACTTTAAAAAGGTGTAATAATAATATCTCAAAATCAGCAAAATCACTTGGTATAACTAGAGCTACATTATATAGAAAAATTGATAAATACAAAATAAAAATTTAGTTAGTTTATATGGAGAAAATCAGTGCTTATAGGTGAGTTTCACATTAATCTAAAAATAACTTAATATGAAAAATGTATCATATTAATACATCATGCCAATATATATTAAAAGTTGTATTAATATAATACAACTAAATGTATTATATTAATTAAATGTATTTTGTAATGATACATATTAACCAATAAAAAATAAAATATTAATAATTAATGGAAAACTTGTGTTTAAAATCACAAGTTTTTTTATTATATACATCCAAATAATAAGTTATATTATATATTTTGTAAATGTAAGTTAATATTTATTGGCATATATTTTGCTTTAACATATAGCATATAAGATAAATATCTAACGAGGAGGAAATTGTCATGTATGAAAATTTATTTAAAATAGGGAAAATCGGTTCTCTAGAAATAAAAAATAGAATTGTCATGGAGCCTATGGGGAATTTTTATGCCAATGAAGATGGAACCGTGTCCGAAAAAGATATTGCTTTTTATGGAGAGAGGGCAAAGGGTGGAGTAGGCCTTATAATTACCGAAGTTGTGAGTGTAAATGGTGAAAATGGCAGAGCAAATAGTCATAATTTATTTCTTTCAAAAGATATGCACATACCTGGATATAAAAAATTAGTGGAAGAAATTCATAAGTATGATTCAAAGATTTTTGTAGAAATCTATCATCCGGGAAGACAGGGAATTTCAGCAGTAAATGGTAATAAACCTATGTTGGCACCAAGTGCTATTGAATGTAAATGTGCTCATCAGCCGGTAAGAGCTATGACCACGGAAGAAGCGGAAGAATTAGTACAGGATTTTATAAATGCTGCAGTAAGAGCAAAAAAAGCTGGAATTGATGGTGTCGAACTTCATGCTGCTCATGGGTATCTAATAAATCAGTTTTTAAGTCCGTATACAAATAAGAGAAGTGACAAGTATGGAGGAAGTTTTGAAAATAGAATTAGATTTCTTGAAGAAATAATACTGGGGATAAGAGAAAAATGCGGAAAGGAATATCCTTTAATCGTTCGTTTATCTGTGGATGAGTTCTTAAGGTTTGCCAATATTGAAGAAAAAGGAATAGAATTGAAAGATGGGGTTGAAATCGTTAAATATCTAGAAAAATTAGGAATAGATGCCATTGATGTCAGTGCTGGTATATATGAAACTATGAATACAGCATGGGAGCCATCTTCCTTTGAACAAGGGTGGAAGAAAAACCTGGCTGCATCAGTAAAAGAAGAAGTGAATATCCCCGTATTTTCTACAGCAGTTATAAGGGATCCAGCCTATGCGGATAATATGATTGCAGAAGGTATATGTGATTTTGTAGGATCTGCAAGGCAGCATGTGGCAGACCCTGAATGGGCTAATAAAACAAGACAAGGTAATACGGATAAAATAAGAAAATGCATATCATGTCTGACTTGTATGGAATCACTTATGTCAGCAGACATAACAGGAGTACCTATGCATTGTGCTGTTAACGTACAGGCGGGGGAAGAACTTAAATATTCAGATTTCAAAGAAGATGGAGATGGAAGAACTGTTGTTATTATAGGCGCAGGACCTTCAGGGCTTGAAGCTGCCAGGGTGCTTGCTCTTAGAAAATTTAGACCAGTCCTGTTTGAACAGAAAAGTCAAATTGGAGGGCAATTGGAGTATGCCAATAAACCCCCTGAAAAAGATAAAATTACGTGGCTTATAGATTATTATAAAGATCAGTGCAATGAGTTAGCTATAGAAATAAGATTAAATAAAAAACCAACAATAGATGAAATAAAAGAGTTGAATCCATACGCAGTATTTATAGCAGAAGGTTCTAATCCAATAATGCCAAAATCCATCAAAGGCATTGATGGTAAAAATGTATTTTCCACCACAGAAATATTAACAGGTAGTGTAAAAATCTATAATAAGAAAGTAAGTGTGGTTGGCTCAGGAATGACAGGATTAGAGACAGCACATCTGTTAGCTTCTATGGGAAATGAAATAACAATATTTGAAATGGCAGAGGATATTGGACCAGGGCTATTTTTTCAGAATCTTATAGATATTCAAGAAAAACTTATGAAATTCAATACAAAACAATACACAAATCATAAGTTATCAAGAATTTTTGAAAATACTGCAGAATTTGAAGTTATAAATGAAGGTTCAATTAAAAAATATGACTTTGATTATATAGTAATTTCTCTGGGAACACAATCTAATACTTATTTAAAAGATGAATTGAGCACAAACTTTGAAATTGTGGAGCTTCTGGGGGATTCAAAAAAACCTGGAAGAATTAGAAAAGCTGTAGAAACTGGATTTTTAGCAGCGTATAATCTATAAAAATTAGGGAGGAAATATAAATGGGTAAATATTCAATAACAAATCCAGTAATTTATGGGGTAGGAGCAGTAAATAGTTTAGGAGAAGAAATTAGTGAACTCGGGTGTAAAAAAGTTATGGTTGTGACAGATGAAGGAGTTTCTAAGGCAGGCATTTTGGATAAAATAAAGAAAATTCTCAAGGCTTCAAATATTGAATATATTGTATACGATAAGATAATAGAAGATCCACCGGACTATATAGTTAATGAAGGAGGACAATTGGCTAAGGACGAACAGATAGATGGTATTATAGCTGTAGGCGGTGGAAGTTCCATGGATGCAGCTAAAGGAATTAACGTACTGTTTAATAATGAGCTTCCTGTTTCAAAATATTATGGTAATCCATTTTATAATAAGGGACTTCCTCTTGTAATGGTAGTAACCACTGCTGGTACAGGAAGTGAAAATACATCTATAGGTGTTATTACAGATACGGAAAACAATAATAAGAATTCTGTTATTGCAACACAAACCCTTGCAATTTTAGATCCAGAGCTTACACTTACAGTGCCAAGGGAATATACTATGGCAACTGGAATGGATGTATTTTCTCATGCAGTGGAAGCACTTACTGCAAAAGAAACAAATCCTCATTCAGATGTTTTGGCTATTGCTGCAATTAAAAAAATTGTAAAAAGTCTACTTGTCTGTGTGGAAGATGGCAATGATTTAGATGCAAGGAGCGATCTTCTTATAGCAAGCAATTTTGCGGGAATTGCTTTTAACGATGCTTTGGTTCACTTGGGACATTCTATTGCCCATTCTATTGGTGCAAAATTTCATGTAGTACATGGAGTTGCTTGTGCGTTAGCAGAACCGGAAGTAATGAAATATGCTTCAAAGTTTGAATCAGATAGAGTTAAAATAGTAGGAGAAGCTATGGGATTGAAGTTTTCAGGTGGAGAAACAGATGAAGAAATAGGAGAAAAAGTAGCTTCTAGGATAAGGGAATTTTCCAAAAAAGTTGGAGTTAAATCTATAGAGGAACTAGGAATTAAAAAAGGTGAACTGGTAGGCATCGCAAATATGGTAATAAATGATGTAACTATTGGATTTGCTCCAGAACCAATCACAGAAAAAGAGGCGGAAAAAATACTTGCCAATATATTTGACAATTATAAGTAAATATAAGTTTTGAAAACATTATTAATAATTAAGACTCCAGCTTGGATTTTAAGTTGGAGTTTTAATTTTTAAGTACTAAAGTATCAAAATTATTAGAGAAAATTTATTTAAGTTATTTATAAGTTAACTGTGCATGGAAGTCTTGCATGGGCACAATCTATAGTGTTATTATATAGTATAAAGTAAGTTTTTGTCGGATTATTTCTATTTTAGTCGATAAAGGTTAATACGGGAAGTATTCCTAGAAGATTTTAATTTATCATAAGGAGAGTATATAAATATGAAATTTCTAAAATTCAATGAAAACAACTTAAAAATAATTCATATGTTTACTTTGTTAAGTATAATAGCATTATTGACAAATCTGTTTATAGGTTTTATAGCTTATTTTAACATGCATAACTTAAATAGCGATATAGAAAATCTATATAATAATCAGTTATATAAGGTAAAAGGAGCAGGTTATATAAATGGAGAATTAGGACAACTTAGAAATGCCTTAACTAAAATTATAGACAGGCCCTACGATCAAAATAATGTAGATCTATTTAATAGTAAAGACAAAGAAATACAAAATACTATAAATGATTTATCTAGTATAAAACTTTCTGAAAAGGAGAAAAATTTACTTAATAAAGCTAAAGAAAATTATAATGAGTATATAGAAGGCGGTCAGCAAATAATAGATAGGAGAAGCAGGGGAGAAATTTTAGATACTAAATTTACAGATGAATATGGAAAAATTGGAGCTAGTATGTCAAGTACATTGACCCAGTTAAATGATGAAATCTTAAAAACGGTAAAAAATACATATATCTCTTCAAATAAACATTTTAATAGTTCTATTCTAATTCTCATGGTTGTGACTATAGTCAGTATGTCAGCAATTATTTTTATTTCAATATTTACAAAAATATTTATTAAAAGATCCATAATTAATTTTTCTAGTATATTAAAGAGATTGGAAGATGGAGATTTTACTATACATATAGATAAAAATTCTAATAATGAATTTGGAGAGATGAAAAGAGAATTAGCCATTACATTAGAATCTATAACTTATATGATAAGAGATGTAAAAAATAATACTCTTCAGATTAATAAAGAAACGGTATCTCTGGCATCAGCATCAGAAGAAATGTCTTCCTTAGCTTCCCAAGTAAGAGAAGATATACAACAAGTTTCAAAAGGATCTCAAAAACAAGCTTATGAATTAATGGAAATTAAAAATTACGTAGGCGAATTTGGTAATTCAATAGATACTATAGTCTCTGCAGTAAAGGAAGTTGCGGATGAATCAAATAGTGTAAATGTTATGTCAAGTGATAGTAATTTAGAACTTAGTAGACTTCTAAATTCATTGAGTGAAATTCAGAAGGATTTTGAAAGTGTGGTTTCTTCTACGAACGAATTAGAAAATAGTATAAATAGTGTAAATAAAATTATCAATATTATAAATGACATAGCAGATCAGACAAACTTACTTTCATTAAATGCAGCTATAGAAGCATCAAGAGTGGGTGAAGCGGGTAAAGGTTTTGCTGTAGTAGCAGAAGAAATAGGAAAACTTGCAGAGCAAAGTAAAAATTCTTCTAGTGATATAACAGATATATTAAGTATTATATCAAGCGAAACAAAAAAAGTAACAAATAGTACATCTAAGGTTAGTGAAGCTTTCAAGGATCAGGAAAACATAGTTGAAAATTCTATGAGTTCTTTTAAAGGCATAATTGGAACTGTAGACAAAATTATACCTCTTATAGACAACATAAATAAGTTAATAACGAGTATAGATAAAGAAAAAGGAAATATAACAGAGAAGGTAAAAAATGCTTTTGATATATCTGAAGAAAATAGAATTTTTGCAGAACAAATAGCAATTTCCAGTGATGAAATGAGCACTTCTTCTAATGGTGTAGCCACTAGTGCTGAACTGTTAACTGAAGTTCTAGAAAATACCTTGTTAAAAGTAAATAAATTTAAGATTTGATATAATATATAAAATTATTTCTATAAGAAGCATTTTAAAGTATAGAATGTTGACTTATGTAAAGTCTTAAAGTATAATTGATAATGATATGCAATATCGATTGTGTTTTTTTAGGAGAGTTGCTTTTATGAAAGATGAAGTTCAACATATAAATTTAAAAGAAAAATTCCGCGGTTATGGATATAAGTATACAGAACAGCGTCAACAAGTTATGGAGGTTATATTACAACACTGGCAATTGCATTTAAGTAGTGATGATATATATGAATTTCTAAGGGAAAAAGGATTGAATATAGCTCAATCTACAGTTTATAGAACTCTGGTAATGTTAGAGAGAATACAGGCAATTAGAAAAGTAGATTTAAGTGAGGGTTATACGAGATATGAAATATGTAGTCATGAAGACCGAGTACATCATCACTTAATATGCTCTCAATGTGGAAGTGTGATAGATCTTCATAGCAATTTGTTAGAAGATCTAGAAAATGAAATTTGTAGTAAACATGATTTTCATGTAAAGAATCGGTGCTTCAAATTCTATGGGAAATGTAAAAAATGTAGAGGACAATTAGAAGATAAATAGAGGTTCGGTAAACAATATGCATGTCCATCAATCTTGCAATATGGTACGTAATCCTGACTGTTCCAAATATTCATCCAATTACCTAGAGTATTTTTTGTAGAAATGTACAAACTTTAAATGTAAGCAGTAAATATTACTATAAAAAGGAGTGTTTGTTGTGGCATATAACAGTAATAAATTAGTAGTACCAGAAGCAAGAGAAGCTTTAAATCAGTTTAAAATGGAATCAGCCAAGGAAGTAGGAGTAAATTTAAAGAATGGTTACAATGGAGATCTTACTTCAAGAGAAGCGGGCTCCATAGGTGGAAATATGGTTAAGAAAATGGTTGAAGCTTATGAACAGGGTTTAAAATAATATGAGATCTTTAAGATTCATATTTTATTTGGAAGATCATAAAAACTATTATTGATAATAGAAACTCCAGCTTAGATTTTAAGCTGGAGTTTTGATATATATTCATTAAATTTTAAAAGTATTTTAAATTAGGAACATATGAATTTTATATATTTGTTTTGGCTAATTATGTATATAGCGTTGACAATAATCTTTAGTTGGTATAAAATATTATTATAAAATAATACTTTAACATAGAAAGGGGAAATTGAAATGAGTCACGTTTTACCAGAACTACCTTATGATTATAATGCATTGGAACCATATTACGATGAGCAGACTGTGAAGTTACATCATGATATACATCATAAAGGATATGTAGATGGTCTGAATACAGCTGAGACTAAGCTTAAAGAAGCAAGAGAAAGTGGAGATTACTCACTTGTTAAGCATTGGGAAAAAGAATTGGCTTTTCACGGCAGTGGTCACATACTACATAAAATTTTTTGGGAAAATATGAAGCCAAATGGTGGAGGCGCTCCTTCAGGTGAAGTATCTGAAAAAATCAATGAATTTTTTGGAAGTTTTGAAGCATTTAAAGATCAATTTACAAAGGCAGCTATTGCAGTAGAAGGTTCAGGATGGTGTGCTCTTGTATGGAATAATATATTTAATAAACTAGAAATATTACAAATTGAAAAACATCAAAATTTAACTCAATGGGGCAGTACACCTATACTTGTAGTTGATGTATGGGAGCATGCATATTATTTGAAGTATCAAAATAAGAGAGCAGATTTCGTTAACAATTGGTGGAATTTAATTAATTGGGAAGATGTAAATAAGAAATTATCAGAAGTTAAATAAAAGTCTAGAAAAATATGTTGAAAACTAAATTTTAGAGGTGGAAATTATAATGCAAAAGTATTTTAGATGTAGTCACGTTGGTGTAAATTAAATATTTGCAGGTTATCTTGTATGGGGTATATGAATATTAAAATACATCAACATCCGTTTATGAATATAATAAAGTGCAGTTTTTAACTTATGAAATGGGTATTAAATCTGATAGTGGCTTAATATATGAAGTTAAGATAAATGCTAATAATGGTGAAATACTTGAAGTTGACATAGAAGATTGAATTATAGGAGCTCAAAGCAGAGCTCCTTTTTTAAAGCTATTTTTATAATAATAAGAAGATTTTGGTGCTATTTTATATAGTTCAAAGGGAGTTTCTCTGCTTTGAGTACTCAAAGGTTTTTATGGATTAAGATGTTAATTTATTCAAGTGATCTGCAATGGATGTAATCTCCTGTAGATTTGCATTGGTTTCCTGGATAGCGGAGGTCTGCTGCTGTGTAGTATGTAAGGTAGAATTTGATGATTCTACGGTTTTTTCTACAGAGTCTTGAATCTTTTTAGTAAGTTCTGATATTTTTATAGCTGTATCTTTTGAATTTTGAGATAACTTTCTTATTTCTGTGGCAACTACTCCAAAACCTCTTCCAGAATCACCTGCTCTTGCTGCTTCTATTGCAGCATTTAATCCAAGCATTTTAGTCTGATCAGCTATGGATTTTATTCCATCCAATATAGAGTTTATTTCCGAGGATATATCTTTAATATTAATAATTTCTTTATTTAATACATGTTGATTATCTGTAACATTGATTGAAGATGCAGATAACTCTTCCATAATTGCAGAAACCTGATTTAAATTGTCAAAAAGTATTTCAGAGGTATTTTTAAGTCTTAACTCCTGATAACCAATTTTAGATAGTGCATTTGAAATAACATATAGTACCTCTGCAGCTGCCTGTATATTTTTTTCAGTAATAATATTTACTTCATTCACAGCTTGTAAATACCTGGTTTCATCAACTCCTATTTCTTTTGCAGTATTTTTATATATTGATTCTTTTGGAGGAGAAGTCAAAATCTGACCTCCTAAAATAGAACCTATCTGTATACCCTCGATTAATATAGGAACAGCAAAATCTATTAATCCTGCATGGCAAGTATAGACATAAGGTTTTCCCATTTTTGCCGCTTCTATACCTCCCTTTCTATGAGATTCAGCACACCGTTTGTTACCAATGTCAGTAGACTGAGTAAGGTTTAAACAAAAATTTGTGTAAGAACTTGGATTTGTTACAGGGTTTCCGTCCATATCTACAGTTACACTGGCAATATTCAGGCTTTCTGCAAAGTTATCCTGAAATTTTTGAAGTAGGTTGATATCTATGACATCCTCTATTTTAAGTGAACTTATATCATCATGAATATGATTGCTGCTAGTATTTTTAGCCATGTTTTTATAATACCTCCAATGAATTTAAATATAATTAGAAGTAAACTAATGATGCAATTTTTTATCTGAAGATTGCAATTAGCTAGTACTCCCGATTTTTCAAAGGTGGGGAATAGGTACTGTTGTTCTATGCCCTTGGATAAGTTCTTATATGATTTTTGTAGTTAACTAAAAAGAATAAAGGGATAAGATAAATTATAAATATAAATTTACCTGATATATGGATTCAAAATAGGCATTTATTAAATCTGTATCATTTAGTCCAAAATATAAGTTTAGCAATCTTACCTTATCCCATTGTTCATTTTCGTATGCAATAATTAGTTTTAATATTTTATAATAATTATTTTTTTCTCCCAGTAAGGCACCTTTAACTTCATCTGATATGTTCAATTCTTCTAATATTTCCTTTAAAGGTCTTTCAAGTATTATATCTATTAAGGATAGCATTCCTGCTAAAAATGCATTGAAGGAGTCTTTTGCTAATCCCAATTTAATAAATATTAATTCAGCAAAATGGGCTCTAACTAGCGTATTGATCATGAATATTTCAGGTTTATCATGAGAAATTAATTTTAAGCAGGTTAGATTTATCCATTTTTTTATTCTGTCTTCACCAAAATAAATAAGGGCCTGCTTAACTGATTCTATTCTAGTTTTTAAGCAGAACTTAGCTGAGTTTATTATCTTTAATAAGTTATATGAAAGTGAAACATCATTTTTAATTAAGCTTTCAATATTAGTTATAGAGATTTCCTCTGAATTTACTTCATTCAATATCTTTACATATATAAGTTCATTTTCAGGTATTTTTTTACCTGATATAATTATGGGTTTGCTGAAATAATATCCTTGAAAATATGTATAGCCGTATTCTATAGCTTCATTAAAGTCATCAATTGTTTCAATTTTTTCTGCAAGAAATTTTATATTTTTAGGCTTTATAGTATTAATTAATTTAACTATATTTTTTCGTTCATAACCCTTAGTTATATTAAAATCTACCTTTATTATGTCTACTAATTTAATAAGTTGTTCATATTCATAACTAAAGCTAAAGTCGTCTAAAGCCAATGTAAAACCATATTGTTTTAAAATTTTGCATGCATTTATTATTTTATTGGATGGTTTTATATTTTCCAAAATTTCAATTACAATAGTTTTAGGTGAAATTATTTGAAATATTTGTGAAGTTAAAATATTCTCAGTAAAATTGATGAAAGCCATCTTATTTTGAGCTATTTTATTTATATCCATATAGAAGAAACTATTTATTATAATTTCCATAGTGGCCTTATCCCCATCATTTTCACCATATTTATTTTTTTTTATGTCATTTCTAAATAAAAGTTCATATCCATAAATTCTATTGTATTTATCCAAGATAGGTTGTCTAGCTATAAATATATTCATAAAACCTCCATAATAAAATTTATGTTTTAACTATTATCATATTTTATTAGAACAAAACAAATATTTTGTATTATTATGGCAATATATCTTTAATATAATTAAACTTAATGATGATATTTATACAATGACTATGTTATATTAATATAAAAAATCTACATATAGGTTTAATATTACAAATATTTTATGTAATGTTTGCATGTTTTTACAAAATGTATTATAATAAAATAGAACAAAATATTTGTTTTGTATTATTAATATGTATTATTTTATCTAAATATCCACTAAAAATTTTTTATGGAGTATTTTGTGTATAATTATATTCGTTGATTTTACGGACTAATAATGATATGCTTATAGTGTAGTATATACAATAATAGTAAAATTTAATAATAAAATATAGGTTTAATCAATTAATTGATTAATTAAAAGGGAATCAGGTGAAATTCCTGGACTATCCCGTAGCTGTATTAGATGAATTTAAATACATTAGAAACCACTTGGAAACAGGGAAGGGGTATTTAAGTGATGATTCTTGAGTCAGAAGACCTGCCTATATTTTTGACTATGGTCTCTACGAGTGATAGGGGGTGTCAAAAAATGCGATGTACTTATTAAGTTCCTTATGAATGAATATAGTTTTTGTCTTGTCCTTTTAATGCTTTTGTTAGAAGGATTATTTATTTTGTGCAATAATATTAAATTCTAGAATTAGGAGGATTTCATCTATGTCAAAAAAGTATCAAATTTCATTGGGAATTTTTCTTGCATTACTATTTATACCTGAAAGTGTGTATGCCATGCACATTATGGAAGGCTTTCTTCCTGCAAAGTGGTGTGTAGCATGGGGTGTTATATGCATACCTTTTGTTGTGGTAGGATTATTTTCTATAAAACAAAAGATAAGAGTGAATCCTAAAATAAAAATGTTAATAGCTATGGCAGGTGCGTTTGCATTTGTTTTGTCTGCACTGAAAATTCCATCAGTTACAGGAAGTTGTTCTCATCCAACAGGGGTAGGACTTGGAGCTATACTTTTTGGGCCTGCAGTTATGAGTGTTTTGGGTGTTATAGTTCTTATATTTCAAGCACTGCTTCTTGCACATGGAGGATTGACTACCCTTGGAGCTAATACTTTTTCCATGGCTGTGGTTGGACCATTGGTATCTTATTTTTTGTATAAGTTACTGAAAAAAATGAATGTATCATCCTCAGTAGCTGTGTTTGTAGCTGCCATGCTGGGAGATTTAATGACTTATGTTACAACCTCAATTCAGCTTGCGCTGGCATTTCCTGATGCAACGGGAGGAGTATTGGTTTCTATGACTAAGTTCATGGGCATATTTGCTGTAACTCAAATTCCCCTTGCAATAAGTGAAGGAATATTAACTGTTATAGTTTTTAACATTTTAAATAATTATAATAAGGAAGAACTTGTACAGCTAAAAGTTATATCAGAGGAGGTATAATAAAATGAGTGTAGAAAATAAAACTAATAATATATTTAAGAAAAATTTATTATTGGCTTTTCTTGTGATATTAATAGCAGTTATCCCGTTAGTATTTATGAAAAATGCTGAATTTGCAGGTTCAGATGATAAAGCAGAAAAGGCAATCACTCAAATTGATAAAAGCTACAAGCCTTGGTTTTCTTCAGTGTGGGAGCCTCCAAGTGGTGAAATAGAAAGCCTTTTATTTGCATTGCAGGCGGCTATTGGTTCAGGAGTAGTGTGTTATTATCTGGGATATTCAAAAGGCAAGTCTAAGAGAGTGGAAAAAGACAAATTATGATTTCCATAGACAAGCTAGCCTATACATCTCAATTAAGAAGTAGTAACCCCATGGAAAAGTTTATATTTAGTATTTTCACTATGGTATTATGTGTATTATTAAATAATATAGTGTATTCAGTGATAATTACAGTATTTATGGGCGTTGTAGCTATTTTTAAGGGAAAAATACCGATTAGATCATATATGGAATTAATGTTGATTCCTATGGTTTTTCTGATTATTGGGGTTGTTACCATTGCCATAAATGTAGTTGGAAGTAGCAAAGATGTATTATTTAGTTTTACCATATTAAATATTAAGCTCGGATGTACAAGAGAAAGTGTTGAAATGTCTTCAAAAATATTTTTTAAGGCTCTTGCTGCGGTTTCATGCTTATATTTTCTTGCCCTGTCAACTCCTATTTTTGAAGTGTTGATGGTACTTAGACGACTAAAGGTACCTAAATTATTTGTTGAATTAATGGGACTTATATATAGATTTATTTTTGTATTGCTAGATACAGCCAATATGATTTTCATTTCACAAAATTCAAGACTGGGGTATTCAACAATAAAGGCCAGCTATAATTCTCTTGGAAAATTGATTAGTTGTTTATTTATAAGTTCTTATAAACGTTCACAGGATATTTATACTGCAATGGAATCAAGATGTTATGACGGGGAGATAAATTTAATAGAAAATAGTTATAAAATTTCATATAAGAATATGTTAATAATGATTATTATAGAAATTATAGCCATATGTATAAGTTTTAATAAAGATATTTTTGGAGGGATTATATGAGTGAATATATACTGGAAACGAAGAATTTAAGTTTTCAGTATCCAGATGGTACTAAAGCTTTGAATAATATAAATCTAAAAATAGAAAAGGGGAAAAAAATATCTTTTATTGGTGTCAATGGCTCTGGAAAGTCTACACTATTTTTGAATTTCAATGGAGTCTTAAGACCTACCAAAGGCAATTTGATATATAAAGGAAATGAAGTAAAATATAATCAAAAATCTTTATTACAATTGAGAAAAAATATTGGAATTGTTTTTCAAGATCCAGAAAATCAATTGTTCTCAGCAAGTGTATATCAAGAGGTTTCTTTTGGAGCTATGAATTTAAAGCTTGATGAAATTGAAGTGAGAACAAGAGTGGAAACTGCCTTGAAAAATATAGGCATGTATGACTACAGGGAAAAAGCTGTACATTTTTTGAGTTATGGACAGAAAAAGAGAGTTTCAATTGCAGATATACTTGTTATGAATCCGGAAATAATAGTTTTTGATGAACCTACTTCAAGTCTTGATCCTAAGCATGCCAGACAGATTATTAACATATTCAATGATATTAATGAAAAGGGTATTACTGTTATATTGTCAACTCATGATGTGGAATTGGCATATTCTTGGTCAGATTATATTTTTGTTATGAAAAATGGAGAAATAGCTAAAGAGGGGACACCTTATGAGATTTTTTCAGACAATAAATTGATAGAAGAATGTTACCTCCAAAAGCCTCTTATTTTGGAAGTTTTTGAGGCTTTAAATGAGAGTAAAAAAATATCGTGGAATAATAGTATACCTAAAAATAAAGAGGAACTTTTTAAAATTTTAAGGAAATGATTTGAATTAAGGTAAAAGAATTAGGGCTAAAAACGCCCTTTTTCTTATAGGGTATCTATGTTTGAGCTTTTTATTAGTTTTAAATAGCAGCCTTAAAAATATCCATTATATCTGTAAGAGTTCCTTTTCTTGGATTTGTAATGGAACATATATCTTTTAGGGCATTTTTGGACATGAATTCTAAATCATTTTCATTAAATCCAATAGAGCTTAGGTGATCTGGAAGCTTAATATCTTCACAGAGATTTTGAATACTATGCTTAATATTGTTAACTGCATCTTTTTTTGTTTCTGCTTCTAACCCTATAATCTCATTGATATTAAAGATTCTTTCATCAGGTATTGATGGAGAATTAAATTCAAATACATGAGGCAGCAAAATTCCATTACAAGTTCCGTGAATTTCATTATAAAGTGCTCCTAATTGATGGGACATGGAATGAACATATCCAAGTCCTGCATTATTAAAAACCATTCCCGCCATGACACTAGCAAACATCATTTGTTCTCTAGCTTCTAGATCATTTCCATTTTCGTAGGCTCTTTTTAAATACTTAAAAACTAATTTAATAGATTTCAATGCCAGGCTATCTGTAATGGGTGAAGCCTCAGTAGATACAAATCCTTCTATTGAATGAGTTAGGACGTCAATACCTGAGCTTGCAGTCACATCTGGAGGCATAGTTTGCATAAACATAGGATCATTTACAGATATAATAGGCATCATTTTAGAATCTCCTATAGTCATTTTTACCTTTCTACTTTCATCCTCTATAATTGCAAAATTGGATATTTCAGATCCTGAACCAGAGGTGGTGTTTATTGATATTACTGGCAGAGCAGGATTTTTCATTTTTTCATATCCTTCGTAATCCTCTATGGAGCCACCATTTGTTGCTATAATAGCTACAGCCTTTGCACAATCATGGTTAGTTCCACCTCCTATGGATATTATAATATGGTAGCTTCGTTTTAATATATTCAATCTCTTTTTAAAATAGGTAAGGGCATCTTCCACAAATGAAATAGTACAATCTGGATGCAAAATACCATCAAATATATCGTAAGAGATAAATAAACTTTTTAATATTTTTTCTACTGTTTCAACATAACCAAGTTTTATTATATTCTTGTCCGTAACAATTAAAGCCTTGCTCAATTTATAAGGCATCAATTCTAATGGTAAATCTTTAATGGCTCCAATCCCAATGAGATTTGTTGCGGGTGAATGAAAATCATGTGTATTTTCCAATATAAATCCCTCCAAATTCTAAATATATATGATTATTTTTTCTGTTTGCAATTGCACTTATGTATAAAATATAAATTATATATGTGGAAAAACTAACCTGTGAATCAAAAACCAAAACTTGGTAATTATAGGTATAATCTTATTAGTAGCATAAATGGGCTACAGTTGAAGGGGAATTTTATATAAATAACCACCATGTGTGATTTAATTATGATATAATACCAATGGGATATGCGTGGCTGCTGCTTTTTTCTGAAAAAGAAGCCAATTTAGTTGTTTTTTATCCAGGATTATCCAATAATATAAGATTGGATATAAAGGATAATTGTTATAAAGAAAGTAGGTAAGGATATATGCTTGTTGAGGGTGCAGTAAAGGTTCAATCGCGAACAAAAGGAATAGTACTTGTAATATTTGCAGCTGTGCTGTGGGGAGTATCGGGTACCGTTGCCCAGTATCTATTCCAAAAAAAATTTACTCCAGAATGGCTTGTGGTAATTAGATTATTATTATCAGGAGTAATTTTATTATGCTATGCTTTTTTCAAATTAAAGAAAGATATATGGGACATATGGAAATATAGACATCACAGATTCAACCTTATCTTATTTAGTATCATAGGTATGCTAGGAGTACAATATACATATTTTGCTGCTATTAAATATTCAAATGCTGCTACAGCAACTATACTTCAGTACTTATCAATGGTTATAATTACTTGTTATCTAGCTGTATTTTTAAAAAAGATTCCAGGTTTGAGACAAGCAGTGGCTATTATTTTAGCTATAGTAGGTACTTTTTTTATAATTACCCATGGAAATGTTCATGCCTTGTCTATTTCTAAACTGGGGTTATTTTGGGGTCTTAGTTCTGCTTTCGCATTAGCTTTTTATACATTACAACCTTGTTCTCTTTTGAGTAAATGGGATTCTGTTGTTGTAGTTGGATGGGGTATGCTTATTGGAGGACTAACATTTAGTTTATTTTATCACCCCTGGGATTTTACAGGACAATGGTCTGGAGCTTCCATATCTGGAGTTATTTTTGTGGTGATATTTGGAACGTTAATTCCTTTTTGGTGTTATATGGAAAGCACAAATCATATAAAACCTTCAGAGACAAATGTGTTGGCCTGTGTTGAACCTTTATCCTCAGTGTTTTTATCTGTGTTGTGGCTCCATATAAGCTTTGGAATAATGGAATGGATAGGAGCAATATGTATTATAACAACAGTGGTTATTTTATCTGGTGAAAAAACATAGGAAAAATTCCTTAAAAATCAATATCTAAAATATATTTTACTAAGTTTAAAAACTATGATAAAATCATTAAAGAAAATATTATAAATTCAGATGTTAAAGGGGAGTAACTACCCTATGGTGGAGATAAAGTCAACATACTGACCTTTATTTTTGGTCTGGCTTTATCATGGCTGATATCAGTCAAGTGAGACTTTTAACACAATGTTACTTATGTATTTAAAATTTTTCAGCATAAATGATTTATGTTGAAAAATTTTAAATATAATAAATTTCATTGTGCTAAAAGTCTCTTTTATATTTTAGGAGGTAGATTTAATGGATACATTTATACAAGCACTGTTACTTGTGGTTATTGCAGAAATGGGAGATAAAACTCAGTTGCTTGCTATGGCCATGGCAAGTAAGTACAAAATAAAGGAGGTGTTATCAGGAGTACTTATAGCTACTATTTTTAACCATGGACTAGCAGTGGCAGTAGGAAGTTATTTGAGTTCTCTCATATCTATGAAAATAGTAAATATAGCAGCTGCAATATCTTTTTTGATTTTTGGCCTCTGGACTTTAAGGGGAGATAAGATTGATGGAGAAAATAGTAATAGGAGCAGATTTGGACCGATTGTTACAGTTATTATAGCTTTCTTTTTAGCAGAAATGGGAGATAAAACTCAACTTATGACAATAACCATATCTGCAAAAGGAAATGAGCCTATATTAACATTTATAGGGACAACACTGGGAATGATTATTGCAGATGGTATAGGGATTATAGGTGGAGCCTGGATATATAAGCATATTCCAGATAAATATATAAAGTGGGCAGCAGGAGGTATATTCATATTTTTTGGAACTTTTTCTATTTATAATACCAGTTCTTCATGGATGCTTCATCCAATATATATTATAATGTACATAATAGTACTTAGTATATTTATATATTTATTAGGTGTGAAATTTTCATATAGCAATAAAAGTTCGTAATCAATAAAATATTTAGTGTACAAGTTATATATTTAATAATGAATTTATTGAAATTATTAAATTAAGATGTTAACATAAAATGCAGCATATATTAATATATTAGTAGGAGAACTTAAAATGAATAATACTAGGGAAAACAAAAAATACATAATGATTCAGCTCATAAAAAAAATGCCTTCTTTATTCTTTGGGCTGATTCTATATTCTATAGGAATATTATTGACTTTGCACTGTAATTTAGGAATGGGTCCCTGGGATGTATTACATGTAGGTATAGTAAAACATAGTATCTTTACATTAGGGCAGGTATCACAGTTAGTAGGAATTTTAATATTGGCGATATGCTACTTTATGGGTGTACCTTTGGGATTGGCCAGTGTATTTAATATGATATTTATAGGATTTTTTATTGATATAATTGAAAAATTTAATATTATAAAGACAGCAGATGCATTGATAGCACGAATACTTATGCTGGGTATAGGTGTCTTGGTAATAGGGTGGGCAACATATTTTTACTTAAAAGTCAATCTAGGTGCAGGCCCCAGAGACAGTTTAATGGAGGGCCTAGTGAAAAAAACAGATAAGCCTGTATGGATGATAAGAACGTTTATAGAAGGAAGTGTATTGATTGTAGGGTATTTTTTAGGAGGACCTGTTGGCATAGGAACTCTTATAATTGCATTAACCTTGGGATTTTCTATACAATTGGCATTTAAAATAGGAAGATATAGTTCTGAAAGTGTAAAACACGTAAGTTTGATGGATTTGTACAGAGATTTTTGCCCGAAAAAGGAGTGTTTATCGGAAGAAAATAGTAAAACTTATTTAAAATCAAGGGATTCAGAGGTTTAGATGGAGTTTTTACTTTTCTCCATTTGAACCGTAGAAGGACTTATCCAGGGGCATAGCATTGTTAATACTGGGGTATTTGGGTATTAGCAGCGGCAGACTTCGTATAAGCAGGGAAATTAACAGGGACTGAAGCGTCCCTGAATGATTATTGACATATAAAACCTTCTATTTGTCTTATGCTCATACCAAAATAGGTCCATCTATTTCTGTACCACCTATAACCAGAAATACTGTTTCTGTCTACATGGGTAATCCATGCCCAAAATGGGTTACCTCTTTTTGGCCATATGTGAGTATATTTAAATAAGCATGGTCTTAAGGATGACTTTGTTGTACTGGCATTTTTTTTCGAAGGAGTATGAGCTGGAGGAGGTCCTGGTGGAAGTCTGTGAGGACTTTGCTGCCTAGGCATATTAGGCATATACATAGGTGGGTGAAATGCATAAAACTGAAGATAAGGGCAATAAAATTGATTTACGGGATCTAACATTTGGGGTATGTCATCATAAGTAGTATCTTCATAGTTAACTTCATCGTACATGGGGTCGTCTTCAAATCTCAAGTAGTCATAATCGTACATATATACAACTCCTATTTTTTACTGTTAATTAAATTATATGTATTTATGAAGTATATAGTTACAAGTTATGTAAAATAAGCTTTGAGTAAATAATGATTTTCCCATCTGAGCTTTAGAAAAACTTATCTAAGTGAGCAGCAGTTATTATGTTCCGCTTTGGAATAGAGGAGAGTTAAATTACAGCCTTTGGATAAACTTGAAACGTTAGTATTGACAAATATTTATTTCAAGCATAAAATTGAAAATGGGGTAGTTTAGATAAGATGACTTATTAAAGAGGATATTGAATAAGATATTTGGAATATTTTACTAAATATAGCCAATAGGGGAGTTATCATGAAAATTGTAATGGTAATAGGGAAAACAGGCTCGGGAAAAACCACTTTATGTAAGGCTATAAGTGGACAGGATGTAAGTATTGAAGAAATGAGCTATAGAAGTACTCAAACTACAGATATTATAAATGGTACATTTATAGATACACCGGGACAATATATAGAAAACAAGTGGTATGGATCACTTACAATTATTTCAGCGGATTGTGATATTATGGCTATTTGTCAGGATTGTACAAGTATGGAAAGTGTATTTCCTCCAAGCTTTGCCGGCATATTTGCTAAACCTGTTATAGGTATAATAACTAAGATGGATCTTTGTGAGGATATGGATAGTGTTAAAATGGTAGAAGAAATGTTAAGCATGGCAGGAGCAGAGACTATATTTAAAGTTAGTAGTTTAAGCAAAGTTGGTTTTGAAGAAATAAAAAAATATATTAAAAATTAATTGGGGTATTTTGAAATTATTGTTTTAAGAAAATTTCATTATAAGAGATCTCCTGGCAAGTTAACTGTCAGAAGGTTTTTTTATTTTTTGGTATATGATATTATCTAATTTTATATTATGTAATAATAATGTTTTAGCTTTTATAAGTATATAACATAATCATTAAATCTTAAATATAAGGAGATGAATTATGTTATATCCAATTAAGTTCGAAAACTTATATTACAGTAAAATTTGGGGAGGAAGAGATCTGGAACTCTTTAGAAGTAATCTGCCGGAGGGAAAAATAGGGGAAAGCTGGGATATAGCATGTCACAAAAATGGTATGGGAATAGTAGCAAATGGAAAGTTAAAGGGTGCTAGGTTTGATGAGCTTATTTTAAAGGGAGGAGAGAGGTTTTTAGGAAGAAAAATTAAATTGGATAGATTTCCACTTCTAGTAAAACTCATTAATGCCAGAGATAAACTTTCTATACAAGTTCATCCTGATAATATATACGCCAATAATGTGGAAAAGGATTGGGGAAAATCGGAAGTCTGGTATGTAATGGAGGCAGCTGAAGGAGCCAGCTTGATACTAGGTACTAAAAATATAACAAATGGAGATGAACTTAAAGGTGCCATTACACGGGGAATTCTAGAAAAACATTTAAATAAGGTGCTTGTAAATAGAGGAGATGTATATTTTATAAAAAGTGGACTTGTTCATGCTATAGGGGCAGGAGTAATTGTAGCAGAAATTCAGCAAAATAGTGATATAACCTATAGAATTTATGATTATGGAAGAGAAAGGGAGCTCCATATCGAAAAAGCTCTACATGTAATAGACTTTAACTTAAAAGGAGAAAAAAGCATGGGGGTTACGCTGAAAAGAAAAGGCTGTGAAAAAACTTATTTATGTCTTTGTAGGGAATTTTCCTTAGAATTATATAATATTCATACAGAGGTGGCAGAGGAAAGTGATGAGGAGAGATTTTATATATTTACATGTGTTCGGGGTTATGGAAACTTAATATATAAAGGAGGAGTGCTTCCTGTATTTACAGGAGACAGTGTGCTTGTTCCCGCGTTTTTGGGGAGATATATATTAAGAGGAGATATGGATATATTAAAAAGCTATGTACCTGATTGCAACAAAGTAGAAAAAGAAATATTAAAAGAAATAAAAAAATTTTAAAAACCTCTTGCAATATAATAATATATATTATATAATAATAATTGTTAAGAGAAACTTATAAAAATAATTATATAATATAAATATATATAGGGAGGAATTTATAATGAAAAAATTTGTTTGTACAGTATGTGGTTATGTTCATGAGGGGGATACACCTCCAGCAAAATGTCCTGTTTGTGGTGCACCAGCAGAAAAGTTCATGGAAAAGAAAGAAGCTGGAGCAATCAGTTGGGCAGATGAGCATGTAATAGGTGTTGCAAAAGATGTGGATCCAAAAGTAGTAGAAGAATTAAGAGCTAACTTTACAGGAGAATGTTCAGAGGTTGGAATGTATTTAGCTATGAGCCGTCAGGCAGATAGAGAAGGATATCCAGAAGTTGCAGAAGCATATAAGAGAATAGCTTTTGAAGAAGCAGAACATGCTGCTAAATTTGCTGAATTACTAGGAGAAGTTGTAGTGGCAGATACAAAGAAAAATTTACAGATGAGAGTAGATGCAGAAGAAGGAGCCTGTAAGGGGAAAAAGGATTTAGCAACTCTTGCTAAACAATTAAACTATGATGCAATTCATGATACAGTGCATGAAATGTGTAAAGATGAAGCAAGACACGGAAGTGCATTCCAGGGATTGTTAAATAGATATTTTAAATAGTCATTAACAAATTATTGATAAATACTAAAGTAACATAACAAAGTTACTCCTCTTAAAAATATGGTAAAAGAACTTGGGTATCCAGGTTCTTTCACTATGTGGCATGGAATATGTATTTTCCCTTATATATAGTATATTTTTCTAAATACTATTATAAGGATATTGATATATAAAATTTTATAGGTAAATTAAAATATATAGAAATTTTATGAAACCTAATTTTGTTTATAGAGCTATAAATTTTCACCTATTTATCCTGGTATAACTTCCTCTCCGTAGTTGACAAATACGCATTAGTGGCGTATTATTAACTTAACTAATATCGAAAAAGTCGAAAAGGAGATTGTGACATGGATTTACAAAATATACTGGCACAAGAAGGTAAAGTGAGAATTATTCAGGAAACTGTTCCAGGTAAGCAAATCACAATTGCACACATAATTGCCAGTCCTGATGATATTATATATAAAAAACTAGGATTAAATCCTACCATTGATTATGGCAAGGCAGCTATTGGAATTGTATGTATGAGCCCCAGCGAAACTGCAATCATTACAGGAGACATTGCTTCTAAAGCAGCTAACATAGACATTGGCTTTGTAGATAGATTCAGTGGAACGCTTATTATAACAGGAGGAGTTGCAGAAGTTGAGTCTGCTATGAAAGCAGTTGCAAATTATTGCAGGGACAAGCTTTTTTTTACAGTATGTGAAATAACAAGAACGTAGGTGAGATTGTATGAGGAAAATAATATTATTTGGTAGAAGTGGATGTGGAAAAACTACTTTGACTCAGGCATTAAGAGGACAGGATATAGTTTATCATAAGACTCAGTATATCAATCACTATGATGCAGTTATTGATACTCCAGGGGAATATGCAGAAAATAGGTCCCTGGGAAGTGCACTTGCTATATATTCCTATGAGGCAGATGTAGTAGGGCTTTTACTTAGTGCCATAGAACCTTATTCTATATTTCCACCTAATATTGCACCTTGTGTAAACAGAGAGGTTGTAGGTATAGTAACACAGATAGACAGGTCTGATGCTAATGCTAACCAAGCTGAATATTGGTTGAAGCTTGCAGGCTGTAAAACAATTTTCCGAGTAAGTTCCTATACTAGAGAGGGAATAGGCAAGGTTTTAAATCACCTTAGAGAAGATGGAGATAATGTGTGTTGGGATGATAATGGTACATTGAGTAACTGATAGTGGATGCTGTGTGATGGTAGTTAAAGTGCCGAATTTATGCTTTAATGACAACGTCTACAGCTTAAATCACAATTGTTTTATTCATGGACGTAGTGCAATTATCTCTTTTGAAAAAGTTTTAGTGTCATTTGATTTTATATTGAAATAATAGGTTTTTAATGATTGATTACAAGCCCATGTGTTTTAAAAGACATATGGGCTAATTTATTTTGTAAAGAACAAAAACCGCTGACAAATGTAACTGTCAGCAGTATGAAAATCCAATTATTTAAGTTCTTCTTATGTTTTAAACCGTGTACATAAAATACCATGTAGCGTCTTTAGTTGGTGTAGCAATACTTACATTTCTTATGTGGTAGTCATTATATCCATAATCATAACCCTGATTATCACAGACATAAGCGTAGTCATAACTACCTTCACTAACCCATCCCATAAATGTATAGGCATGAGTTGGACCACTTCCATAGGAAGTTGTAAAACATATATCTCCAGGCAGAAGTATGGAGAAATCTGTAGAACTATTCCATCCTCTGCTCTCCAGTTGGGATGTGAGTGTAACAGTATTTGCCACGTAATTTGGAAGATCAGTTAATCCTGCCCTGCGGAGTCCTTCACTAGCAAAATATACACAGTTATTACTGGTGATTCCGCTGTGAAGTTCAATAGCTCTGTTTAAAACAGATTGTCTATTATCATAGTTCATAAAATAATTATAGAGGTTTGTCCCAATTGTAGATTGGGTTCTATATTCATTTGAAATAGATTCTACAGGCTCAAAGGGCTTTATGGTTAAATTTAGAGTTACTGATTTGTCATAGCCCTCTACTGTACCTGTGTAAGTATAATTGCCGGGAATACTTGTCCTATCTACAGATTTATCCCAGCATACACCTACGGAAGTAGTTGAATTATTTGATAGTTTAGCTTCTACTTCTGTTGGAAGGCTATAGCAAGCTTCCTGATCTATAGTTACATTTATGTCATCAATAGATGCTATGGCAGGGGATGTTTTGAATTCTACTGTAGTTGGATTTTTAAGTTTTTTATTATACATGGATACTATATCTTTTCCCACAGTCAGTATATATTCTGATTCGGCATCATAGGTATTTTGGGGAGTTACAATAACGGATGTGCCATTATCTTCTAGGGATAAAGTTATAGGAACTTCTGTATTATTTTTATCAACTAATTTTATGTTCTTTTCTAAAGAGTTCAGATCCACTGGCTGATTAAACATTATCTTCCATTTTTTGGTTAAAGACACATCGTATTTAACCAATGTATTATACTGTACATCTTCGTTTTCATTATCTAATGTAGTAGTTTTTTTGGCAATACTTTCGCTATATGTATCACTGGTTGATGAATCTTCATCATAATATGTGTCGGTTTTGGATTTAGTATCCTGGGTTGAATTCTCTTTATTTAAATCAATATTATTTTGATTCTGAGTATCTACAGCGCTATTTTCCGATAAATCATCCAAATTTTTATCTTGTTCCAAAGTGGTTTCATTAGGAATACTGTAAGTAATTGAGGAAGGGTCGTTTTCGTTATCTGATGCAAGTACAATTTTATGACAAAAACCCTGAGTAATTACATAAACTATACACAATATTACAAAACTTTTGATAAATTTTTTCACTTTTACCCTCCTTTCTTTATAAAAATATCTCCATAGTTAAGTTTAATTGTTTTAAAAAGCATATTCAATACATTTATTTATAATTTAACATACTAAAATAAAAAATTATAATAATATAATGATAATATAATATAATATAAATATAATTTTAAAATATCAAATCTTAAATTTGAACCAAGTAAATCTGATAAATTGGTGGAGGTGTATATGTGAAAAAAAATTCATTATCATTTAATGGACTAAGGGCCTTTATCTTTAGATTTATAGAGGATGATGTATTGGCACTAGCCTCCCAATTGGCTTATAGCTTAATATTTTCTTTTTTCCCCTTTTTAATATTTATTATAAGTATCATAGGGTATAGTGATATAAGCAGTAGTAATATACTCAGTAGTCTAAGTTATATATTGCCTGAAAATATATTACAGTTGATAAAAACTACCATAATAAGAATAACTGATACGAGAGATATAAAATTATTATTTAGTAGTTTAGCTCTTACCATATGGTCTTCATCAGGAGGATTTCATTCAGTGATAAAGGGGCTTAATAAGGCCTATAATAAAAAAGAAAGCCGATCTGTACTAAAAATTTATGCCATATCCATGGTATGTACGCTGGGAATAACGGTTATAATAATAATTACTATATTGCTGCTGGTATTTGGGCAAATTATAGGTAGTTTCCTAGCATTTAATTTAGGATTTTCTAAAGAATTTAATTTTATGTGGAATATATTCAGGTATTTAATGATTCTTTTTTCAACTATATTTATTTTTTCAGCAGTATATCGTTATACTCCTAATGTAAAGCTTAGATGGAGGGAAGTAATGCCTGGAGCGTTTTTTTCTACTGTTGGTATTGTAATAGCATCTATGGGTTTTGCATTTTATGTAAATAATTTTGCTAGTTATTCTATAATATATGGAAGTATAGGGGCAGCTATAATGCTTATGACATGGCTTTTTATACTATCTGTCATAACTATTTTGGGAGGAGAAATCAATTCTGTATTATTCATACATAAAAGCAAGTGATTCAAAGGTTCAGGTGGAATTTGTTTATGGCAAATGTACTATCCCATACTTTGGATAAGATATGAGTATTAGCTAATCCCAGTGCTTGGATAAAATGGCTTGATTTTATCCATAGGTTTGAAACAGGATATATTATGAAATATATTTTTAAATTTTACAATAAAATATAAAAAAACGTTGACAAAAACTTAGGTAGTTGTATAATATAAATATATAAATTATAGTAAAATAGTCAGAAATACTTTGAAAAAGAAAAGTAGTTTAAATAAAGTTTCACAGAGAGGAAGCTGTAGGCTGAAAGGCTTCTAAATGGAATTTAAATGAAGTGCTCTTTGGAGTTATTGGCCGAACTGATAGTAGGTTGTATCGGGTTCACCCGTTATAGTGATAGAACATAGTGTTGTGTTTGATGAGTGAGGTCAAAAGATCTAAAAAGAGTGGAACCACGGAGTAGTACTTCGTCTCTATAAAGTAAAGTATAGAGAGGGAGTTTTTTTTACGTTGAAATTTAAAATATTTTACTAGAATATGAAATTATTAAGAATTATTAGGAGGAATAAGAAATGATATTTAATAATGCCATAGATATGATAGGAGCTACACCTTTATTTAAATTAGATAATTTTAAAAATAAAGATTCAGCTGAAATATACGTTAAGCTTGAAAAATATAATCCAGGTGGAAGTATTAAAGATAGAGCTGCCCTTGGAATGATTGAAAAAGCAGAAAAAGATGGCCTTATAGAAAAAGGAGGAACCATAGTTGAGCCTACCAGTGGTAATACAGGGATAGCCCTTGCCATGATAGGAAAATTGAAAGGCTATAAAGTTATAATCGTTATGCCTGAGACCATGAGTGTAGAGAGAAGAAATATGATAAAGGCCTATGGAGCAGAATTGGTTTTAACAGATGGTACTAAAGGTATGAAGGGT
Organism: Clostridium kluyveri DSM 555; assembly: GCF_000016505.1. Classification (NCBI taxonomy): domain Bacteria; kingdom Bacillati; phylum Bacillota; class Clostridia; order Eubacteriales; family Clostridiaceae; genus Clostridium; species Clostridium kluyveri. The sequence continues at coordinate 3,462,847 of NC_009706.1, read as the reverse complement.
GCTATAGAAAAAGCTTATGAAATTGCTAAAAATAAAAGAGGATATTATATACCACAGCAGTTTATAAATAAAGCAAATCCTAAAAAACATTATGAAACCACTGCAGAAGAAATATTAGAGGATTTACAGCATGTAGATGCATTTGTAGCAGGGGTTGGCACAGCTGGAACACTTGCAGGGGTAGGAGAAAATTTAAAGGGACGCGATAAAAATGTAAAAATTATTGCAGTAGAGCCAGCATCTTCACCAGTTTTATCGGGAGGTCAAACTGGAGCACATAAAATACAAGGCATAGGTGCAGGATTTGTACCGGATATATATATACCAGAGTTGGTAGATAAAATAATTACCATAACAGATGAGACAGCCTTTAAATATGCTAGGCTTATGGGAAAAGAAGAAGGAATATTAGTTGGAATATCTTCAGGCGCAAATATAGCTGCAGCAATACAAGTGGCTGAAGAGCTTGGAAAGGGTAAAAAAGTGGTAACAGTAGCACCAGACGGAGGAGAAAAATATTTGTCTATGGGACTATATGATTAGCTTACAACAGGGTAAAAAAGGATTTAATCTAAAAAACTTAAGAGGGGAGATAGTGATGAAGAATCCATTTAAATTATTGGCTTACGATATTAAAAATGCCATGAAAAATGATCCCGCTGCTAGAAATCCATTGGAAGTATTTTTACTGTATCCTTTTATACACGCATTGATATGGTATAGAATAGCTCACTTTTTTTACAAGAAGAAATGTTTTTTTATTGCACGTTTTATATCACAGGCGGCTAGAGCTTTAACTGGTATAGAAATACATCCGGGAGCCCAAATAGGTAAAGGATTATTTATAGATCATGGAATGGGAGTTGTAATAGGTGAAACTGCGGAAGTAGGGGATAATGTGACTCTATATCATGGGGTGACGTTGGGAGGAACTGGTAAGGATACAGGTAAAAGGCATCCTACTGTTGGAAACAATGTATTTATAGGCAGTGGAGCTAAATTGCTTGGGCCAATAGTTGTGGGAGATAATGTGAAAATAGGTGCGAATGCAGTTGTATTGAAAGATGTACCTTCAAATTCTACAGCAGTAGGAGTACCAACAAGAACTATATATAAGCCCATCGCCCAGGTTATAGAAATAAAAGACTATGCAGGTAAAAGAAGAAAGATATATAATGAAATGGTTATATAATTTTTAATTATAATTCCATAGATACAGAAAAGACAATGGCATTATTGTCTTTTCTTAATTTTTAAAAATTATTATAATGATAGACTTTTCCAGCTTTTAAAATTATAATCTATTATAGCAGCATTTAATTTTAAAACATAAGGTAATGTGAAAGGAAAGGTGACTTTATATATGATTTCTCCATGGGTAGCTAAATTGATAGGATATCTTCCTAAAAAATATGTAAGTTATATTTCAAACAAAATATTATTTGGTTATTTAGAAAAATATGCAGATATAAAGGTAAAAGGTATTGAGAATTTAAACAAGGTGGAAAAACCTGCAATATTTATTTGTAATCATCTCAGTAATTCAGATGCACTTGTATTAAGTAGTGTACTTAAATCGGAAAATTTAACTTTTGTAGCAGGAGCAAAACTTAACCAAAATCCTTTGACTCAATTGGGGATGAGTATGACCAAAACTATAACCATAAAACCTAACAGTGCAGATAAGGAGGCTATATCTAAAATTGTAAAGACTTTAAAAGCAGGAGAAAGCATACTTATATTTCCAGAAGGGACGAGAAGCAGAACAGGAGCTATGGGAAGGGCTAGAAAGGGTGTGGTTTTAATACAAAAATTGACTAAAGCTTCAATTGTACCTATTGGCATTTACGGTACTGAAAAGCTTTTACCTATAAGCGGCAAAGATATGGCATTAGAAGATTTTCATAATGCACAGGTTTATGTAAATATAGGATCACAAGTGGATATTCCCATTAGGGAAAAAGGCGAAAATAAACATGATTATGAGGATAGGACGGCAGATTTTTTTATGTTTAAAATATCTGAATTACTGCCTGAAAAATATAGAGGAGTTTATAGTTTGGATGAAGGTGATAAAATTTGAATAGAGAAAATATAGATAATATACTAAAAACATTAAGTGAGACATATCCCCAGGCAAAATGTGCATTGAATTTTGGCTCTCCCTATGAACTTTTGGTATCAACCATATTATCAGCTCAATGTACAGATGTTAGGGTAAATAAGGTTACACGTGAACTTTATAAGGAATATAACACTCCTGAAAAGATGCTTTCTCTAACTGAGGAAGAATTGGGAGAAAAAATAAAAAGTTGTGGTTTTTTTAGAAGTAAGAGCAAACATATATTAGAAGCCAGCAGAGTAATTTTGGAGAGTCACAAAGGTGAAGTTCCAAAAACCATGGAAGAGCTGACTAAATTATCAGGAGTGGGAAGAAAAACTGCAAATGTAGTTTTATCAAATGCCTTTGGCATACCGGCCATTGCTGTGGATACCCATGTTTTTAGAGTATCTAACAGGCTTGGTATTGCAATAGGTAATACACCAGACAAGGTGGAAAAAGAACTTATGAAAAATATACCTGAATCCATGTGGAGTGATACCCACCACTACCTGATATGGCATGGACGGCTTATATGTAAGTCTAGAAAGCCAGACTGTGAAAACTGTCCTTTAGTACCCTGGTGCCAATATTTTAATTATCCTGAGAAATATGAAAAGGTATCTAAAAATAAATAATCGGGTTTCTATTATTTATTTTCAGATGCCTAAAATCTGAAATATATCTATAGTATTTGTCGTCTTATCCAGTCAAGAGCATTCATGGTAGCTCTTTTTCTTATCATGTCTCTTGTTCCCGCATGGCGGAGTTCTTTTACCTTGATTTCACCTCTGTTGTAAAGACCCAGGTACACAAGACCTATAGGCTTTTCGGGGGTTCCACCATCAGGGCCTGCAATTCCTGTAGTAGATATGCCTATGTCCGTATTGGAAGTTTCAGCTATGCCGATAGCCATTTCTTTTGCAACTTCAGGGCTTACAGCACCATATTTGTCTAGGGTATCTTTTTTTACCCCAAGTCTCTTAATTTTAGCCTCATTACTATAAGCTACCACTCCTTCCTTAAATGCTTTGGATATACCAGGATAGTTTATAAGTTTTGAGGCAATTAATCCACCGGTACAGGATTCTGCACAAGACAGTGTATATCCCTTATCTATAAGTAGTCTGCCTAGCACTTCTTCCATTTTTACATCATCTTCTCCATATACGTTGACTCCAAGAATTTTCCTAAGTTCAATTTCTACAGGTTCTATGAGACTTAAAGCTTCCTTTTCCTCTGCTGCCCTTGCAGTAATTCTAAGTATTATGTCCTCTTCTTTAGCGTAGGGGGCTACAGTAGGATTTGTGCTGTTTTCTATAAAAGGTGATACTCTTTCTGCCATGGCACTTTCTCCAAGTCCATATATTCTAAGTGTTTTGGATTTTATTATACCATTACTATATTTTTTGAGAAGTGGTATTACGTAGTTTTTAAACATGGGTTTTGTTTCTCTTGGGGGACCTGGGAGAACTATTAAAATCTTACCTTTATCTTCAATAGCACATCCCGGAGCTGTGCCGTAAGGATTGGGAAATATTGTAGAACCTTTTGGAAAATAAGCCTGCTTTATATTATTTCCGTCTGAATAGGACTTTCCCATTCTATTAAAGTGTTCTTTTAGTTCCTTCAAAGACTTTTTGTCTAGTACAAGTTCTCTGTTAAAAAATTTAGCACCGGTTTCTTTAGTTAAATCGTCCTGGGTAGGGCCAAGTCCTCCTGTGGTAATTATAATGTCAGATCTTTCAAATCCAAGCTTCAGTTCATCTAAAAGCCTTTGGGGATTATCGCCTACTACAGATTGATGGTATACTTCTATGCCTAAATTTGCCAGTTCTTTAGAAATGAATTGAGAGTTAGTATTTACTATATCTCCTAATAAGATTTCGGTACCTACACATAATATTTCAGATTTCATGGCTTAACTACCTCCGTATTTTAAGTATTTGAATGATTTTTTATTGAATTATTATGATTTTATAATATCATAAAATTATGTTTATTTTTAGGGAACAATATAATTTAAATAATATTTTTTACATACCCAAAGTTATAACTGTATAGTATAATAATTATGTAGAAATAAAGAGGTGGTCAAAATGAGTAGAAGAGATAAATCGCAGGAATCAAAACGATTATTAAGAAAAAGGTTATCAGTAGCAATTGTATGTGCTTTAGCCGTCTTTATAAGTATAAGTTGTGGATTTATAGTGTATCATTATAATGACATAAAATACTGGGATAATTTAATTTATCCTAAAGTGTCTATAAACAATATAGATCTTTCTGGAAAAACCAAGACAGAAGCTGAAAGTATGGTAAAAGCCGCCTATTCAGATGAAATAAAAAACAAGAAAATTATTGTAACTGCAGGAGATAAGGAGTATGAACTGTCTTATTCAAATCTCAGTCCTAAGTATAATGTGAGCGAAGTGGTAAATCAGGCCTATTCCTACGGAAAGGATAGTAACATATTTAAAAAATATAAAATTCTAAATTCCCCTAAGGCTGTAAATTACACATTAAAATTTACTTATGATGAAAAAACTGTAGAAACATTTATAGATGATATTGAAAAACAGGTTAATTTAGATCCTATAAATGCATCTTTGAAAATGGAAGGATTGGGTTTTACAGTAATATCTGAACAAAGTGGAGTTAAATTAAATAAAAATGCACTAAAAAAAGAGTTAGCTTCTAAAATAGATGGCAGTGTAGGTAAAGATTTAAGTATAAAGGCAGAACTTCAGTCTGTAGAAGCTGCAATAAAGGCAGAAGAATTAAAAGTTGTAGATACATTAATATCCAGTTTTAGTACAAACTATGGGAGTATATCTTCATCTCAGAGGGCAAATAACATAAAGCTTGCTACAGGAAGCATAAATGGATATATAGTAATGCCTGGTGATACCTTTAGTTTTAATGGAGTTGTAGGAGAGAGAACTGCAGCCAAAGGGTATCAAGCAGCTCCTGTTATTATTGGAGATAAGCTGGAGGATGGATTGGGAGGGGGAATATGTCAGGTATCTACCACTCTTTACAATGCAGTGAATAAAGCAGGCCTGCCATCTGTTGAGAGATCTCACCACACTCTTCCGGTACATTATGTGCAAGAAGGTATGGATGCTACTGTAGATTATGGAAATATAGACTATAAATTTAGAAATGATTTTAAATATCCTATATATATAGAGGGATATACATCAGGAGGAAGTGTGGTATTTAATTTATATTCAAATTCTGCTGTAGTCAATTAGATAAAAAGTTTTACGTAGATTGACAAATGGATTTATATATTTTGATAAAAATAAAATTTTATATATTAACTTAATTAGAAAAGTATGATATAATAATCAAGTATTTTGCGGATATGGCGGAATTGGCAGACGCGCTAGATTCAGGTTCTAGTGAGGGTAACTTCATGCAGGTTCAAGTCCTGTTATCCGCACCATAAAACTTTGTGAATTCAACACTTCACGAGGTTTTTATTTTGTATATTTGTAAATTTAAAAGTAAAAAGGTGAAAATATGCGAAATAAAATTGATTTGAAAAATAATTGTGTTGATAAAACTTTTGAAAAAGGTTCTGAGGAATTTATTCTTTATTGTAAAGTAAGAAATCTAAGACCAACTACTTTAAAATATTATAATGATATAGTTAATATTTGGTATAAATTTTGTGATCGTAAAACACCTATTAAAGATATCACTAAAAAACTGTGAATAATTTTGTGATATTTTTACAAACAAGGACAAAAGAGAATGATGTAACTATAAACTCTGTTCTAAGAGGTATAAGAGTGATTCTCTATTACTTCTGGTGATACTACATCTAGTGAAAAAATTAAAGAATTAAATAGTAATTTAGATGAATTAAAAACAACTTTAAGTGAGTTAGAAAAAAATGTAGTTGATACTAAAAATTCAATTTCTGAATTGGCAAATACAATAACGGATAAAATAAAGCAGGTTATTCAAAAGAATAATGAGATATATAAGGAAGAATTAGAAAAGAATAAAAAATTATTTACTGATGCTATAGATGATGAAATTGAAAAATTAGATGAAGCACAAAAGAAATTACAGAATAATGAAACTAATCAGGAGAATATTTCAAACGTTGTTGAATTACAGAAACAATTAAATGCTTTAGATTTAAGGGTTGATGATGAAGCAAAAGCAAAAAAAGCAGAAATACAAAAAGAATTAGATGAAGCAAATAAAAAATTAAGGGAAGGTACTCAAAACCAGAATATAGAAGCTAGAAAAGATGCCCTAAATAAAGCTAAATCTGATTATGAAAAGTTGGTAGAATCTTATAATGAATCTATAGATGCATCCAACACAGATGAAGTAATAAATAAACAAGCTTCACAGGCATTAATAAATGGTTATTTAGTAGATTCTGAAGGAAATAAAATAGATTTAGAGACAGCATTACTTAATTTTGAAGATAGATTTGGTGAAGGTTTAACAGCTATAGGAAATAAAATAAAGACGGAATTAATAGATCAGTTAAAAGAAGTTCAAAATTTATTAAATGAATCTGGAACTTTAGATGCGACCAAGATAACTACGTCTAATGATGTAAAAACTGTATATGGTACTGGAGTGGATTTAGAAAATGCAAAAGCTATATTAGGAACGGATGGATATAAGTATGTAGATACTGATTTGGCACCTAAAAAGGGTGATATTTCTTTAGGTGGAGTTATACCATCTAATCTATTAAATGGAGCAACTAATTTAACTGGAGCAGATAGATATAAAACTGAACAGATGATTCAAATGTATGCTGATTCTACGAATGGTAAATATTCGACAGTTTCAGAATATAATGAAAATACATTAAATGAATATGTAAAACAAAGATCTAACGATAAGGGATTCTGATTTCAGCAGTAAACTTGAAAATATCTTAAACAAACAATTTAATCCCACTGCACCAAATGCAGCATGGTGTACAGATATTACATATCTGTGGACTAATGAGGGCTTTGTATACCTTACAAGCATCATGGATTTATACTCTCGAAAAATTATAGCATGGACTCTTTCAGAAACTTTAAATGTCTCTTGCGTCATTGATACAATTAATAAAGCTAAGAAACATAGAGAACTTGTTAGTCCTGTTATTATACATAGTGACAGGGGCAGTCAGTATGTGTCAAAAGAATATAAAAAGGCTACTTCGAAAATGGTACTTAGTTATTCAAAGAAAGCTTATCCATGGGATAATGCCTGTATTGAATCTTTCCATGCAATTATTAAACGTGAATGGATAAATCGTTTTAGAATTAAGAATTACCGTCATGCTTATATTCTTGTATTTGAGTACATTGGAACATTTTATAATACCATAAGAATTCATAGTCATTGTAATTATATGTCACCAAATGAATTTGAAAAAGCATATGAAAAATTCAAAAGGATCAGTATGTCCACGGCAAGTTAAAATTGGAATTTTCTCATTTTAATTTGTACTTTTTCTTGACATAGTACCAAAAAGAATACAGTTAGAAAAGAATACAGTTAGAAAAGATGTAAAGGTAAGTGACTTGTTAGATAAAAGTTATTTGGATGGTGCTGGAATCAAATGATTTTAGGGTTCAGGTGGAGTTTGTCATACTCTATCTGAACCTTATTTTATTTACCTTTAAGTTTATGTAGGTAAAAATAGTCACAATATGGTTTTTGGTTGTAAACTCAACAAAGAAATGATATACTAATTTTTGTCGAAATAATGTAAAGGTATTCTATTTTTTGTCTGAAATGCTCATTAAGCTAAGGATATTTTGGGGACAAGTATAACAAAGCTAAACTTGAGCTTCAATTTTAATGGATATTTATTCATTGACAGTATGGATATTATCACTTTTAAGGCAGAAGTAGAACCACAAATTCTCCCTTTATAGGTGGTGAATTATTGATAACAATCAAAAGAAAGTTATAAAGGAGGTTGAAAAAATGGAAATGGGATTGAAAAAGAAATATGGGCTATTTACAGCGGTTGCCATGGTGGTAGGTATCGTTATAGGAAGTGGAGTTTTTTTTAAGGCAGAGGCTGTACTTAAAGCTACCGGAGGAAATATGCCCCTTGGAATTGCTGCATGGGGTATTGTAGGTCTAATTATGATTATATGTTCCTATTCTTTTGCTACAATGGCTACAAAATATGAAAAGGTTAACGGTATAGTGGATTATGCTGAAGTGTCCGTAGGTAAAAAATATGGATATTATGTAGGATGGTTTATAGCAGTTATCTATCAGCCCACTATTACATCTGTATTGGCTTGGGTATCTGCACGATATACCTGTGTACTTATTGGATGGGATATCACGGGAGGAGCCTGCATGACTATTGCATGTTTTTATCTTGTTGCCAGTTTTGCAATAAATTCACTTTCTCCTGTTGTTGCGGGAAAATTTCAGGTGGCTACTACGGTTATTAAACTTATACCTCTTTTACTGATGGCGGTGATAGGTACTATAATTGGATTATCAAATGGTATGACCATAAATAATTTTTCTCATACAGTGGATTCCAGTATCAGTGTAGGAGGAGGCTTATTTGCTTCTGTGGTGGCAGTTGCTTTTGCCTACGAAGGATGGATTATTGCCACTTCAATAAATTCGGAGATTAAAGATTCTAAAAAAAATTTGCCAAAGGCACTTATGATAGGAGCCTTTATAGTGGTGGCGGTGTATATCTTCTATTATATAGGACTTGCGGGTGTGGTTACTACAGAAACACTGATGAAAAGTGGTGAAGCAGGTGCAAAACTAGCTTTTCAGAATATTTTTGGTTCAGCAGGGGGAGCTTTAGTTTTTGTATTTGTTATTATATCCTGTCTTGGCACGTTAAATGGGCTTATGCTGGGGTGCAGCAGGGGATTGTATTCACTGGCTATTAGAAACGCAGGTCCAAGGCCTGATATTTTTAAACAGGTGGATTCAATTACTGATATGCCAACTAACTCCTCTGTTTTTGGATTACTCCTCTGTGGATTTTGGCTGCTTTACTTTTATGGAGCAAATCTTACTTCACCCTGGTTTGGAGTATTTTGTTTTGATACATCGGAACTACCTATAATAACTCTTTATGCGGCATACATTCCAATCTTTATTATGCTAATGAAGAAAGAAAGAGATTTAAGTACATTTAAGCGGTTTATAATGCCTACACTTTCTATTATAGGCTGTGTATTTATGGTTGTTGCAGCTTATCTGGCCCATGGCATGTCTGTGGTATATTATCTTATTATTTTTGCAGTTATCATGATTATAGGAAGTGTTTTTTTAGAAAAAAGATCTAAAAATGAATTGGCATAGCAGGATTTAAATTTGGTAGATCAATATATAGGGATTTTAAAATAGCAGGGAGTAAAAATTTGATTTTCAATATTTACCCTCTGCTATCTTTAAAATATACTCTGGCAGATACCTATAATGTCTGCAATATATTCTTTTTTAAAAACAATAAGTACTAATTTAGAGCATAGTATACCAAGTATGGTTCCTGATATAATGTCTGTAGGATAATGAACATATAGATATACTCTTGACAAGGCTATCAAAAGTGCTATTGCAATAAATATAAATTTATACTGCAGAAAATATGCAGACAGGGTATGTGCTGCAGCAAAAGATGATAAAGTGTGTCCTGAAGGAAAAGAATAAGATTTAGGTTTTGTTATGAGCAAGTTTAAATTAGGTCTCCTGTAAAAGGGTCTGTTTCGTTTTACTATATTTTTTATAATCCCTTCTCCTAAGATAGTACTTGCAATTAGAGTTAATAGTACTAAAATCCCAATTTCCCTGTAAGGTCTATTTATTATCAATAAAAGGGCCATTATTATCCAAATTGTACCTAAATTGCCTGCAGTAGTTATCACACGCATTACAGCACCTAAATATTTATTCTGCGTATATTTTTTTATAAGAAATAAAATATAATTATCAAATGTATATATTGCTTTTAATATGTTGAAACCCATAGAAAGATACCCCTTTGTAAAAGTTAATTAAATTCTCATTATTATCCTATCATATATTGGACATTTAAACATTAGAATTGGATTAAGAAGCTTTTATAATTATGTAAAAAATTAAACTGGGAATAGAATTTAATCTAATTCCCAGTTTTTCATAGTATAAAAATTTAATTCACAGTATCTTTGTTTAATTCATAATTTGGCTGTTTTAACCCTATACAAGGAACGTTTGATTTTATAAATCCATACCAGCCTATGAGTGCTGTGGCTGAAAATAATGTAACCAAACCTCCTAATCCCACAACTATATTTTTATAGGGAATAGAAGCTAATAACATTCCTACACTGCCAAGTACAGTAAACAAAGTGTTGATTAGTGAAGAGGCAGATCCTGTATCTCCATTCTGCTGTTCCAATAAAATGTTGGTACTGAAGGGACGAATAGCAGTACCTATTAAAGATATAATCATAAAAGATAGAAGGAAAAATACAGGGGATAGTTTTCCTACAGTTATTATTAAAATACCGCTTAGAACACTTAATCCAAAACAGCCTGAAGCAAAAATTTTTTTATCAATGGTACTTAAATATTTTACATATATAATTGGACCTGCAATGGATATTAATGCATTAGCTGCAAAAAAATAGCTGTAAACTTGTTCGCTGAGACCAAAATAATCAACATAAATATAAGATGAAATAGCTATATACCCCATAAATGGCAGTGCACTTAGTGAGAATATAATGGCCGGGATTAAAAACCCTTTATTTTTTCCTACTACTAATAAACGCTTTATGGATTTTGCCAATGTTCCCCTGTATCTTTCATTGTCTTTCAGAGTTTCTTCATATAAAAAAGTCAGTAATAAATTTAAAATACTAATTATAGTTAGAATCCAGAAGGAACCCCTCCAGGTAGAAATCTTTAAAATCCAGGCACCTATAATTGGCGCCACCATAGGTGCTATACCTGATAGTGATTGTACTATTGCCAGAATGGATTCTCGCTCTTTTCCTGAAAAATAGTCTTTAATTATGGCAATAGAAACTGAAGTTATGCCTCCTGCTCCTATGCCTTGTGCAATTCTCGAAAAAATAAGAAAATAAACATTTGAAGATAGGGCACAAAAACTGCTGCTTATAATGTATATAATACTTCCCACTATAAGAACGGGCTTGCGACCATACTTATTACTTATAGGACCCCAGATTAAAATGCCCAGTGCATAAAAGAAGAAAAAAGCAGTTAGTGTCAAATTAGTTACCGAAATACTGCTTCCAAAATATGAACTCATTTTAGGTAAAGCAGGCAGATATAAATCCGTAGAGAGAGGAATAAACATATTCATTAATGCTATAAAGGCAATAAGACCTTTTTTTCCTAAATACTTTTGATTATTTGTCTGGTTTGTATTTTCATACCCTTTTTCACTCATTTTTTCCCTCCTGATAATATTTTAAATAACATTTAAATGTGTATAAATACACTTCAGACCCTTTATAGATATTGAAAAGGGTCTGTGATATACTAGTTGGTGTATTAATTATTTATAGTTTATAAATTATTAATATATATATATATTTAATAGATATTAACTATTTTATTATACTGACTTATATAGGAATTGTCAATGATTATAGATATTTAGGAGGCTATTTAAATGAAAAAAGTTAATATAAATCAGGTGGCAAAAAATTTATCTACTTTATTGCCTACCCTTGACAGAAAACTTATAAGACCCTTTGAACAGCAAGCACGACATTTAGTAAGTCCTCTAGCAATTCATGTCATGTCTATTTTATCTGAAAAACATTCATTTACAATGACAGAACTTGCGGAGGAAATTAAAATTGCAAAACCCCAGTTAACACCTATTATTGATAAGCTTATTGCCAGTAACTGGGTCTGTAGGGAACAGGATTGTAAAGACAGAAGAATAGTAAAGATAAAAATCACTTCCTCTGGTATTGAGCTTCTTGATAATCTGCAAAAAGATATAATCAGCAGCATTAAAACAAAGATAGAAGGCCTTGATAAAGAAGATCTGTTTCTCTTAGATAAGGCCCTAAATCAGCTTTATACAGTAATAAATAAGATTTTCTAGTAATTATTTATGGCAGCAGATTGTTTAGAAATTTAAAATATATAAATAACTGTAATATAATAATAGCAGGAATGCCTATGACAAACTTTGGATGCTTGGTTTTGTGTCTTAAAGTATACATACCTAAAAATATGCCCAAGCTTCCAAATAAAATAGCTGTAATAAAGAGCTTGTTTTCAGATATTCTCCATTTGCCTTTTTTAGATTTGTTTTTATCAATATACATTAATATAAAACCGTATATATTTACAAGTAGAATATAATATAAAAATATTTTCATAGGTTGAAAGTCCTCTTTTTTCTAATAGATTATACTTGTAAATAGTATATAATCTATTTTTTAAGTTATGACATTATTTTATCAAGTGCTCATAGGGGAGTCAAGAATGAGATATAATAGTAAAATGAATCAGAAAGTGTGAAGTTAATGTTTTCCATCCATAATATATAAAAAAACCAGGGCTTTAGCTACCCTGGTTTAATAATTTTCTAGTTCTGTTTTTGCTGAAATTAAATTCAGTCCATGAATTTTGCTTATCAAGCACTTCTTTTCTATATTTCAAATTTTTATCAATCACCATTTTTACATGGCTGTCGCTCTTATCCCTCAGTTTAATCAAGTAAGGAACGGCTTCAAAAGACAAGGTCGTCAAATAATAAGCATCTAGCTTGCCAGTTTCATTATATCGCTCTATATTTTTTCTGGCTATAAACCCATCTATATTAAGATAGTTTATTATTGTATACATAATTATTGTTATCACAATTATGCTTTTCACTATAGGGATTTTTCTGTACCAAATGCCAGCAGCCACAACTAGATAAAGTATGAAAAGCAGCAGCATAAATAAATGCACTGATACCCTTAAAAAAGTATATCCAAAGGCAGCTTCATACAAAGTAAGCTTAAAATTAGCAGAAAAAAGCATATTTAAGGTAAATGCCACAAGCACAGTTAAAAGAAGATTTGCTATCTTTAAAAGTCTCTTATTATCTTTTTTTATATACTTCAAGCAGCTTAACACTATTATAAAATTGATGAAGGTAGCTGCGGTCAGCTCAAAGAAGCCTTTTCTAGCATATTCCGCATAGGTAAAATCAGCTGGCAGTGCTATATTATTTCCACCATAAAGATAAGAAAATTGAATTATTGTAAAAATCAGATACAGTATATTTAAAGCAGCCAATACAGTTATTATTGTAACGGTCTCCCAGCTCACAGCAGGGGCATCCAAGACTTTTCCAATTGTTTTTTCCTCACTTTTAAAGCCCCAAACATAACCAAATAAATAGAAGGATATAACTAAAGTGATTATGGTATGTGGTACAAACTCTTCTATATTTATATTATTAAAAATCTTTGTCAGATTAGCAAGGTAGTAACCAAAAATCATATCTGCAGAGCTTAAAAGTATTATTAAGATCGCAAGCAAAGGCAAGGAAACAAGTATGCCAATTAATATCTGCTTTTTTCCTTCCTCCATTTGAACAGTTCTTTCTATTTTTATTGAAGCCTTTAAAATTCTAAAAGGTTTAGTGATATTATTAAGCACATTTGCTATTCCTTTTCTTAACATTTCAGATATAAAGCTGGATTTATCCCATTTAAGGCTTGAATTCACTATTAAAATGGAGCTTGCAATCATAAGAATTGGAACTGCTAAAAAATTTAATAAATAAAATATGTTCTCTGTATGAACTGCAAAGCTGAGGGATAGCAGGGCTATTGGTATAAGTAAAAACCAGCCAAAGCTTTTTTCCATTCTTATCCTATCTCTTATGGACCATAGGAAAAATCCAATACACAGTCCTATGAATATGGAGTAGGATATGCCAGGGGCCTTGTCGAAAAATAATCTGTCAAATATAATTCCAAGCAGCAGTGAAAATAGTATACAGTATAGCCCATCCTTAGTTCTAGTTTCTAAAGTTTTATTAACTTCCATTTTGCCTCCTCCTTTTATTCCTCTCTAAACTCTAAAATATCTCCCGGCTGACATTTAAGTTCCCTGCATATAGCCTCCAGGGTAGAAAACCTCACAGCCTTGGCCTTTCCAGTTTTTAATATGGATAAATTGGCATTTGTTATTCCAACCTTTTCAGCCAGTTCATTAAGAGAGATTTTCCGCTTTGCCATCATTACGTCAAGGTTTACAATTATAGCCATAATAAGCCTCCTTCAGTGTCTAAATCGTGAAATCATTTTCTTCTTTTACTTCTACGGCCTGTTTGTATATTTGAGCCAGTATCAAAACAAAGCACCCTGCAAAGAAGAATATCAAGAACTCCGTATCTGTGTGTATGCCCTTCGGATTTATTTCTATTAATCTGAAGTTTTTAAGTTGATTATTATAAAAGAAATTTATTAAATAGCATATAGTTATAGTAAAGCAGCTTAAAGCTATATTCTTTAGACTTTTCACAATACTCATATTAAAGGGGCCTGCCTTTATAACAGATTTTAAAATCTTTCTAAGACAGTAAAGAATAAATACCAAAGAAGAAGTTCCAATGAAAAATAATATACAGTTTACGATATATTTCCTATTTGCTGCTCCAGTATCCACTGAAGTTAATGTACTTATAATTAAACTTATAAAGGTTAATATCCCAAAGACAATAAGTACATTTAATACAATTATCAAAAATCTGGCCATAGAATTATATTTGTTCTCGTTCATAAATCACTGCCTCCATTTACAATTTTGTAATTTCATCATACTACATCCTCTCAATGATTTCAATAATTATTTATTGTTTTTCAATAAATAATTATTGAAATTTACAAAGAAAACCTCATTGACTTTTTATATTAGAGAAACTGTGTTAGACTTGGGGTTCAAAAAGCTTTTAGCATTGAATCATGACATAGAAACTTCTTTTAATGTAGAATATATTTGCGGTCTGACAACTGCAATAGAAACATCAAAAAGAGGACATTCAATGTATGGGTATACCTCTTATCAGTGGAGAAAAGGTAACTAAAGGAGTATAAAACAATAAATTAGTATACATACTAATTTAGAGACTAACTATATGAAGTCAAGTTAAAAATCAAAAGATTTTTATAGTTATTTAATTGAAAAAAGAAAGCATGACAAAAAGAGCAATGGAAAATTGCTTTTTGAAAAATATTAATTTTTATGGATAAGTTTATATTTGTGGAGCAAAAGTTGCATTGGTCTTTAGAAGATGAAATATTATACGTATCAATTTTTTAGCAACATGGCTCATGGCAACATAATAGTGCTTGCCTTCAGAGCGTTTCTTCGACAAATATGCAGAGAAAGTGGCATCTCTCATTGAAACAGTTCTCCCAGCCATAAGTATGGCCCATCTAAGGTAGGCAGAACCCCGTTTGACCATGGGTGTATGGGATGCAGTGTACTTTCCAGATTGATAGGTGGAGGGATCTAATCCGGCAAAGGCCAGGAGTTTACAGGGAGTGGTGAATCTTTTAACATCGCCGATTTCTGCC
Organism: Clostridium kluyveri DSM 555; assembly: GCF_000016505.1. Taxonomy (NCBI): domain Bacteria; kingdom Bacillati; phylum Bacillota; class Clostridia; order Eubacteriales; family Clostridiaceae; genus Clostridium; species Clostridium kluyveri. Next base: position 3,447,169 of record NC_009706.1, on the reverse strand, counting down.
AATATTATAGCAGCCAGGGTATATGAAATTCCTGGAATACTAATAAGTGGGGAATTGATCTCAACAACGATTTCTTTTATGAGAAGCTCTAAGGAATCAATCTCGTGTTGTACTGACTGTATTAACCTAATGGTTTGCTTGAGTTCAAAACTTAGAGACCTTGAGTTAGTGCCAATAGAATTTGCAGCAGACTCCTTTAGAGAAATAGCTTTATCTTTTCCATACTTGCCCTTGGAAGCTGTATTTAGTATGTTTGTTAGCTTGGTCAGGTGGCAGGCAGCTATATCTTTTGGGCTTGGAAGTATGGATAAAAGGGCATAGGAAGAAGATTGATGAATTGACCAAAAAAGATCGGGCAGCTCGGGGAACATAATATCTACCAATCTATTGACAGATGTTTTCAACTTAGACCTATATCCAATTAAGCGATATCTATGCCTGGTTAATGACTTTAGCTCTTGAATCTGGTATGATACAGGAGAATAGGATTTTGTATCATCAGAAAAGAGCATTTTAGCAATAACCAATGCATCCGTTTTATCAGTCTTAGTTTTTCTAAGAGACTGGGCTTTACGGAAGAGATTTGTAGCTAAAGGGTTGAGAATGGAGAGCTTGAAGCCTTTAGCATACAAAAAGTTTTGGAGATTGGTGCTGTAATGACCTGTTGATTCAAGTCCTATTTTTACGTTGGAAATATCCTTGTCAGGCAGAATGGAAAGTATTGAAGAATAAAGTAATTCAAAGCCTTGACGGGAATTGGATATACGTAAAGAATCATTATAAACAACACCATCTGAATCTATAATACAGCAATCATGTTTGTTTTTTGCTATATCTATACCAATATAAATCATAAGAACAACTCCTTTATAGTATTATACGCTATGTTCCACAAATCTCATGCAAATGTATCCTTGCTATATATAAAACGTCATGCGTTATCTAACTAATTAACAGATAAGCATAAGACAGTGGTTAGATCCTCAATTAAAATAGTCCAGCTATAGGTGATAAAACTAATCCACAGCGTCTTATGATAATTATAGTAAAAATCTCTAAGAAAGGAAAAGTATAATGAATTTTTACTATATGTTCATTATACAAGGTGATAATGATGGTTAATAAGCGTAAAGTAAAAAATAAACAATATGAAAAGTTAGGCATAAAGAAAAACTCAAATGGAGATTTTCAGTATATAGATGCAGAAGATAGAGATAAATCAAAATATAAATCAGTAAGAAGAGAGCCTTAATGTAATATGAGGTTCTTTCTTTATCTATAGAGTAAATTTATTAATAATTTATCTATATTTTTACACATATATTTTTTGTGGTTTGACAGTAAAATTAATTAAGGGTACTATGTGTTTAAAAGATTTATCCAGGAGGAGTGATTTTAGTGAAGCGAATCCTTGTTGTTGAAGATGATATTATGCTAAATTCCGGGCTGTGTTATAACCTTCAATTAGATAACTATGAAGCCATTCCTGCATATAATATGCCCTCTGCAGAGGAGAATATAAGAGATATGGATTTTGATCTAATTGTATTAGATATAAATTTACCTGAAGGAAGTGGCTTTGATTTTTGCAAAAAAATAAAATCTCGGAGAGATGTTCCTGTAATATTTTTAACTGCCTGTGATATGGAAGAAGATGTTATGAAGGGTTTCGAACTAGGTGCTGAGGATTATATTACAAAGCCTTTTAATATCAATATCTTCAGAAAAAAAGTAGGAGCCATTTTAAGGAGGTGTGATAAACAATGGGGAGAAAATATCTATACACAGGGCAGTTTTATTGTGGATTTTAATAGATTTACAGCAACCCTGGAAGGAGAACAGATTACATTGACTCCTACGGAATATAAGATGTTGAAGATATTTACGGAAAATCCTAATAAGGTACTTACAAGGCAGGCACTGCTTGAAAAGTTATGGGACTGTCATGGAAATTTTGTTGATGAGCATGCCCTTACTGTTAATATTAATCGCCTACGAGGGAAAATTGAAAGTGAAAATAGAAAATACATAAAAACAGTTTATGGCATGGGGTATATGTGGATAAACGAAAAATGGTGAAAGAGAAAGTGTCTATAGGTAATATCTATAGGGGAATTGGCATTTCATTTTTTATACTGGGAATATGTTTTATTACAGCTGTATTTTTCTATTTTCAGAACTGGATTACAAGGGCTATTGCATTTTTATTTATCATAGCCTTTGTTACATTGGCTTTTATATTTATTTTACTTGTGAGAAAAAAAGTAGTTGATTTTTCTGATTCAATAAGTCAGTGTATTGAGGATATAATGAATGGAAAAGACGAAATTGCCTTCCATATGGAATCTGAAGATTTAATTGCTAAAATTCATATAAAGTTGAGACGCCTTTATAAGATTATGAGGGAAAACAGCAGTAGGAATAAAAATGAAAAACAAGCCATACAGGAAATGGTTTCAGATATTTCACATCAGGTAAAAACTCCTGTGTCAAACCTTAAAATGTATAATTCCACCTTGCTTCAGTCACAGCTTCCCGCTGAGAAGCAAAGGAAATTTTTGTTGGTTATGGAAACCCAAATTAATAAGTTGGATTTTTTAATGCAGTCTTTAGTGAAAATGTCTAGATTGGAAACGGGAGCTATCACGCTTTATATTAAATGTATGCCTTTGTATGATACCATGGCTCTGGCTTTAAGCAGTATTGTTCTTCCAGCAGAAAAGAAAAATATTGAAGTAACAGTAAAATGTAATCCTCATATTAAAGTATTTCATGATAGAAAGTGGACAGCTGAAGCTCTCTTTAATATTTTAGACAATGCAGTAAAGTATACAGAAAAAGGAGGGAAAATTTCTGTTGAAGTAACTCAGTGGGAGATGTATACAAAAATTGATATTAGTGATACAGGAAAAGGCATTGAGAAGCAGCATATAACTCATATATTTAAGAGGTTTTACCGTGAAGAGGAAGTCCACCATATATATGGAGTTGGTATAGGGCTTTACCTTTCCCGCCAGATTATTTCACAACAGAGAGGATATATCAAGGTGAATTCTGATGTAGGAAAAGGTTCAACTTTTTCTGTATTTCTTCCTAATGAAGGGCAGCTTTAAGAGCTGCTTTTTTCTTTTTACAAATATCTCAATACTGTGATATTTTATTTTAAAATTGAGAGATTTATGAGATATTCCCACTGTAATATATAAGTATAATACTGCTAAAAATATTGAACTTAATTGTATTTTGGAAGGAGGAAATATGAATATATTAAAAACAAATGAACTGAAAAAATATTATGGCTCGGGAGATACTATTGTAAAAGCTTTAGATGGAGTGAGCATAACTGTAGAAGATGGCCAGTTTGTTGCTATTGTAGGCACCTCCGGCAGTGGAAAATCCACATTGTTGCATATGCTTGGAGGACTGGATAAGCCTACTTCCGGAAGTGTAATAGTAGATGGAAAAGAGTTATCTCTTATGGATGATGAATCACTTACTGTCTTTAGGCGCAGAAATATTGGATTTGTCTTTCAAAATTATAATCTGGTGCCTATATTGAATGTTTATGAAAATATTGTTCTTCCCATTGAGCTCGATGGCAACAAAGTGGATGAAAATTTTGTGGATAAAATTGTGAAGATGTTAAAACTGGAGGAGAAACTTAGTGTACTGCCAAACAATCTGTCCGGTGGACAGCAGCAGCGGGTAGCTATTGCAAGGGCATTGGCTGCAAAGCCTGCTATCATACTGGCAGACGAACCTACAGGAAATTTAGACAGCAAAACAAGTCAGGATGTAATTGGACTCTTAAAAGCCACAAGCATGGAATTTCATCAAACCATAGTAATGATTACCCATAATGAAGAAATAGCACAGCTGTCAGATAAAATTATTCATATTGAAGATGGCAGAATTGTAGGGTAGGGAGGGGAGAATTTGTTTCAAAATAATAACAATGCAGTGGTAAAAAAACTTATCAAAAGAATGGTGCACACAAATAAGTCCCGAAATATCTATGTAATTGCTGCAATTACCCTTACTGCACTTTTGATTACTTTTGTATTTAGTATAGGCATGAGTTTTTTAAAATCCTATAAGATTCAACAGGTACGGCTTATAGGTACTAAAGCCCATGCTGCAGTCACAAGGGTCACTAATGACCAGATCAAAAAATTAAAATCTTTAGACTATGTAAAAATTGTAGGACTTCAGAGCTATGTGGCAGGAGTGAAAAATACCTCTAAAATGAAAAATATGTCTGTCAGCCTATACTGGTATGACAAAACTGAGTGGGAACAGTTTAGAGTCCCTACAAATACCAATGTGGTAGGAAATTATCCTAAAAAGTACAATGAAATCATGGTTCCACTGTGGATGCTTGAAAATATGGGTGTTAAAAATCCTGCAGTAGGAATGAAGATTCCACTTGATTTTTTCATAGAAACTGAAGGTAATAACAAATTGAAAAGTCAGATTTTTGTATTGTCCGGGTACTTTAAAGACTATGTAAATATTCGTTCAGGAAATACGGATGTAATGCTTGTATCTAAGGAATTTGCAGAAAAAAGTGGAATGTCAGTTAAAAAAAATGGTGCTGCATCTGTAATTTATAAAGACAGTAAAAATATTAATAAATACAATAAACAGCTGGCTAAAGATTTATCTATTACTGGAAATCAAAAAATTAAGACCTCACCTATATATGATGAAACAAATAATGAGGATTTACCTTACACTTTACTTGCATTTGGAATTATTATATGTTTTATTATGTTTACTGGTTATTTGCTTATTTACAATGTGCTCTATATCTCAATTTCAAAGGACACCAGATTTTATGGACTTCTAAAAACCATTGGCACTACCCCTAGACAATTAAGCAATATAGTAAAAGGTCAGGCATTTAGATTATCTGCAGTAGGAATTCCTTTAGGACTTATATTTGGAGCTATTCTATCTTTTCTGGCAGTTCCCATGGCCTTAAGTACAGTTAATTTGGATACAGGAGTTGAAATATCTTTTAATCCTTTAATTTTTATAGGAGGAGCATTTTTTGCACTGATTACTACACTGATTGGAGCATATAAGCCTGCAAAAGTAGCAGGAAAAATAACTCCCATTGAATCTATGAACTATACCGGGATAAATTTAAAGGGAAGGATAAAGCGTTCTGTAAATGGAGGGAAATTATACAAAATGGCATGGCGTAATATCTTTCGTAGTAGAAAGCGTGCTCTTATAGTGTTTATATCACTATTTTTAGGCATCACTACTTTCATGACAGTTACATGTTTGATCTCCAGCATGAATATGGATAATTTTATTGCATCTTATGTGGAAAATGATTTTACTCTTGAAAATAATACCTTAAGTATTGGTACTACTGGTGAAAAGAAGCAAAAATTCAATGAAGATTTCCTGAAAAAAATCAAATCCATAGAGGGAATAACTGCTTTGCATACCACCTCTCTTGAAGGAATGCATATGAAATATAGTCCAGAGCAGTTTGAAAAACATGTAAAATGGTTCATGAAGAGGTTTAATATTAAAGAGAGTATGACAGAAAAGAATATACAACAGGCATTTTTTGGATATATCATAGGAATTGACAGCAGTTATATTGAAGAATTTAATAAAAGCAGAAAAAAGCCTATAGATGTTGAAGCATTTGAAAAAGGAGAATTGGCACTGATTGGAACAGATAATCCGGAAAATTATTCAAATGTGGATAAAATGGATGTTACTATTGAATCTACAAAGACCAGTTTAAAAATACCCTTGGGAGGATTTATCCCTTGGGGGTTTCAGTATGCAGGGGGAGGAATGGCTCCTAATATTTATATGTCAAATAAAGCTCTTGAAAAATTAGTAGATAATCCTTTTGTATATAAAGTAAACATTGATGTGGAGGAGAATCTTGAAAAACAGGCTCTGGAGAAAATAAAGTCTCTTACAGATAATGACCATGAAATTACCCGTATTTCTAAAATAGAGCAGCAGGAAATGATGCATGATGCTAAGATAACCATGTATATTTTAGGAGGGGGAGTAGCTTTAATACTGGCACTTATTGGAGTGCTTAATTTTGTCAATGTTATGTCAACTGGTATTATGGTGCGCAGGCATGAATTTGCCATAATGGAAAGCATGGGTATGACTAAAAAACAGATGAGAAAAATGTTGAGGTTTGAAGGAATAGTATATGCGGGTATCACCACAGTTTCAGTTGGGATATTTGGAAGTGCTATTACCTTTGGCTTATTTAAATTATTTCAGCAGCAGGCAGATTATGCAGTTTTCTCGTATCCCTATCTACAGTTGTTGTGCAGCATTATAATAATATTTTTTATATGTGTTATTACTCCTGAAATTCAATATAGGGTATCTACCAGATCCAGTGTTGTAGAGAGGCTTAGAGAAATAGAGTAATGATGGATCTTGCAGCATTTATTAAATACACATGTTTTGATGAAGAAATTATTGCATTAAAATATGTGTATTTTTTAACGAAAATTTATAAAAAAATTATAAATTATATAGACATATGCATATTATAGTAGTATAATTAAATTAAACAATGATAATAATTTAACAAACTCACGAACTGCCAAAAGTAAGAATATTAAAAAATATAAAAGAAATAATTTATCAAGGATAAATTTTAATGAGGAGGGAATTTTTATGGGTAATTCTTTAACAAGGTACAAGGATTTTGATACAGTAGATGAAATTTTAGGGAAATGGTTCGATAAGCCGCACAATTTGATGGATGATTGCAAAAATAAAGATATCTTTCCTAGTCGTTGGGAAGAAGCCCCAAATGGTTATAAAGCTGTTTGCAGAACTGTAGGAATAAGACCTGAAGATGTTAACGTTGTCTTAAAGAATGATTATGTACAAGTAAGTGGCAAGAGTGTTGTAGATGCTCATGATTATTCTGTTAGTTGCAATTTACCTATAGGTTTAAAAATGAGAGATAGAATTGAAAGTATAGACTACAGAGCACAGGATGGAATAACCATTATTTATCTTAATGTAAAAAAAGGATTTAAAAAAGGCATTGACATAAGAAGAATTTAAAGCATAGATTAAATGCCCATACTTTATTATACGCCTAAAAACTTATAATTTATCATATAGAGAGCTTATAGAAATATAAGTTCTTTTTTTATCCGAAGAAAATTTCTAAAAGGCTTGACTTTTATTTGTTTAAGGCAATATTATTATATAAATAATAAAAATATAATTAAAAATCTAATGATTTAACAATCTGATTTCAAGGGGGCTTTTAATATGTATTATTTAAATTTGTTTGAAAATGATCAACCATCCGTCTATTCTTAATCTGGGATGAGGATGGACAGTTATTACGACGGGGCACCTCATTTTAGATATTAAATACCATTAAATGAAAAGACGGAGGATATTTAAAATGAAGGAAAAATTGATTGGATCTTTATGTTTATTTCTTGCAGCTTCTATATGGGGATCAATGTATGTACTTAGTAAATATATTTTAGAATTTGTATCTCCTATTACACTACTTTGGGTTAGGTATGCTATTGCCTTCGTAGTGCTATTTGTGATACTTAGGGCTTTTCAACATAAAAAAAGGCGTAAAGTGGTTATAAAAAAAGGGGACTGGCTCCTCATAGCCTGGATAGGTTTTATAGGATATTTTATATCCATATTTATGCAGTTTTTAGGAACACAACTGTCCGATGCACATACAGGGGCTTTAATTACAGCATCTACACCGGTTTTTGTTGTTTTGTTTGCCAGATTTATATTGAAGGAGGCCTTTACCAGAAAGAAAATGATCTCCCTAGTACTGGCTACATTAGGTGTTGTTATAGTTATAGGCCTTGATACAATGTTTTTAAAGCATTTTTTAGGCAATATAGTGTTGGTTGGGGCAGCTGTAACCTGGGCACTTTTATCTGTTTACGTTAAGGTGGCATCAAAGCGTTTTGATTCTTTAATTATAACCACCTATGCAATGTTGTTCGCGTTAATATTTACTACTCCATTAATGCTTTTGCAGCATGAAAATATTTCTTTTATATTATATAACAGGCAGTTTTTGCTTGGAATATTGTATCTTGGAGTTATATCTACTGCAGCAGCATTTTTTCTCTGGAATAAAGGTATTGAATTAATGGATGCAGGAATGGGATCCTTATTTTTGTTTTTTCAGCCTGTCACAGGTTCCATCTTAGGCTGGCTTTGTCTTGGAGAGCAATTGAACACCGGTTTTTTTATAGGTGGAATATTAATAATAATTGCGGTGTTTATAGCTTCAAAGGATGAAGCACAATAAGGTTTTGTTTTTAAAAATGCTATTATATGACTTTTTTCTGTAATAGCATTTTTTCTAAAATATTGTATATGTCAGTCCAGTTAAATACTCTTGTGATTTTCTCATTTAATGGAAAGCGGTTATAGTTAGTATCTATTAATAATGTTTTAAATCCACTCGTGGATAACTGCAGAGCATTTTCATAACAATCTTCTATAAATACATCACATTTTAAGTCTATGGCAGTATCCACCTTGTAGGAAGTACCGAGCATAAAGACTCCGTCATAGGGTATGTTGTGTTTGTTTAAATAGTGATAAGTGAGAATTTCAAGATCTTTTTCCCTGGCAGTTACAAAGTAAATGTTATTTGTCTTTATAAGCTTCTGAATAGTTTTTTTTACATCTTTTCTTATAGGTTCTTTTCCGCTGTGGAGTTCAAATTTGTTTTTATTATAAAAATCCACATATTCACTTCTGGTTACTCCCATAACTTCATCTACCCTGTACTGGGTGATTTCCTCAATTGATATATTTTTTTTAAAGTATTTGTTGGCCATATCCAACCAACAGTAGGGGTCTGTGATTGTTCCGTCAATATCTATACATATATTGAAGCATTTCATCTTATCAACTCCTTCATAATTATATTAGTATATAAATGTTAATAACATATTAAAATCAGATAAAATATAATTTACTGAAAGTATGATGGAATTGTAATATTAAATCAAGTAGTGCTATAGAATATAAAAGTTAGATATTAAATATGAAGAGGAGAAGAAATAATGTATATTATAATGGAAAGGAAAAGGAGATGGTAGCGATGGGAGAAGCTTTGGGAATGGTGGAGGCAAAAGGTTTAATAGGAGCTATGGAAGCAGCAGATGAGATGTTGAAAAATGGTGATGTCAAATTACTAGGATATGAAAAAGTAAGTGCAGGACTTATAACAGTAAAGATAAAAGGAGATGTGGGAGCAGTAAAGGTAGCTACCCAGGCAGGCGCGGAAGCTGCCAAGAGAGTAGGACAGTTATTAGCTGTACATGTAATTCCCGCACCTAAGATAGATGTGGATAAAATTAAGTGATTCTTAGATTGAGGTGGAGTTTGATATGAGAAATATTTTTCTCCACCCTGAATTTAACTAAATAAAACTTAAATTCATATGGAAATTTAAGTAAATAAATGGTATACTTACTATAAAATACAAAAATGAAAAAGAGAGTAGTGATAGTATGTTATTTAATAGCAAGAAAAAAGTCATGTTTTCTTGTGTTTTTTTCACTCTGGTTATGTTGATTTTTGCCAAAAATATTAGCCTGCTCAATGGAAAAAATTCAATTAATATAACTGCAGCTCCTTTGGAAAATATAGTAAATAAACCTACTGGTAAGGATGTTTCATCAAAAAAATACTACATAGTTCTTGATCCAGGACACGGAGGCATAGATAAAGGTACTAGCTATGGAAATATGGAAGAGAAGAATATAACTCTAAAGATAGCAAAGTATGCTAAGACCTATTTAAATGGTAAGGGAAATGTGGTATTTCTTACACGAGAAGAGGACAAGCTATTAGCACTTGATGAGATAGGAGATATAGTGAATTCCTCTTATGCAGATGCTTTTGTTTCCATACATGTGAATTCTTTAAATGACAAAGATTTTAAAGGAATAACTACTTTATATTATGATTTAAATGGATACCAGAAAGAGGAAAGAGTAAAACTGGCTAATTCCATAGAAAAAGAGTGTGTTAAAAATGATGGATGGGAAAGTAGGGGTATAAGGAGGCAGAATCTGGCGGTATTAAGATATAGCAAGATACCCGGGGTATTGGTAGAGTGCGGATTCATAACTAATGAAGAAGATAGAAAGAGATTATCCAATGAAAAAGTATTAAAAAAATTGGCGGAGAATATTTCAAATGGAATAATTAATTATTTGGATGAAAGTGAGAAGTAAAATAATTTTCCATTTAAAGTTTTTTAAAAGAAAAGAACTTATAAAGGTTATATCCTATTTTGAAGGAGATAAGAGTATCAGCTAATTTTAGGCTTTGTATAAAAATGCACAAGTCGGTATTGTTTAAAGGCAAAAAACTCATACTATCAGTAGGAAAGTTCAGTTATTAAATTATTTTGTTGATAATGGTTTATTGAAAAGAGAACAAATTTTAATGAATGTATGAGGTGATTTGTGTGTTCGTGCCAAAGAGAGTGGTATTTGAAGAAAAAGCTTTAGAATATAATTTGGGGAATAATATTTTAGATTACTTTAAGCATAAAAATAATGTGGAGATACTGTATTCTAAAAGTGGAAGAATAGTTGGAATACCTGGTAAAAATCCAGAAGAAATGTATCTTCAAGGCAAAAATACTTTAGTAGTGGGTATAAGAAAGAGTTCCAGTTTTCAATCCTGCAGGCCTTCTGCCCATTATCAACTTCCCTTATGTAGTGGGTGTATGGGAATGTGTGAATATTGTTATTTAAACACTCAGATGGGTAAAAGACCTTATATGAAAGTATATGTTAATTTGGATGAAATATTAAATAAAGCTGAGAAATATGAGATAGAAAGATACCCGAATAGTACTATATTTGAAGGAGCTGCAACTTCAGATCCTATTCCTGTAGAATTTTATACAGGAGCTTTAAAGAAGGCTATAGAATTTTTTGGCTCAAGGGATAATTCTTATTTTAGATTTGTTACAAAATTTACAGATATAAATAGTCTGCTTAATTTAGAGCATAATGGTAAAACCACCATCAGGTTCAGTATCAATACAGATAAAATAATAACTCAGTTTGAGCATAGAACTCCAAAGGTGGAAGAAAGATTAAGAGCAGCTTTTAAAGTGATAAAAGCTGGGTATAAACTTGGGTTCATAATTGCTCCTGTTTTTTTATACTCCAATTGGAAAGAAGAGTATAAGGTTCTTCTAGAAAAGATAAATAATATTTTTCAAGGAGAGGAAATTTCTTTTGAGGTAATATCTCATAGATTCACTAAAAGAGCCAAAGAAAATATTTTAAAAGTATATTCCAGCACCAGTCTTCCTATGGAGGAGGAAGGGAGAAAATTTAAATATGGTCAATTTGGTTATGGGAAATACATATATAAACGAGAGGAATTAGAGGATATGAAAGAGTTTTTTGAAAAAAATATAGGAATAAATTTTGGAGCAGGTGCTATAAATTATATTATATAATTTATAGCACCTGCCCTTTACTGTAGTATTATTATGGAGTAATATATTTATTAGGACTTTTGAACTAATGAGTCAATTTTTTTGTCGTACAGATATGTTTAGAGGAGGAAATGATATTGAGCTTGAATATAGTTCTGTTTGAACCTGAAATACCTCAAAATACCGGTAATATTGCCAGGACTTGTGTGCTTACAGGTTCAAGACTTCATCTTATAAAGCCTTTAGGTTTTAGTTTAGATGAAAAGCATTTAAGAAGAGCAGGCCTTGATTATTGGAAATACTTGGATTTAACTTTATATGATTGTTATGAGGAACTTAGAGAAAGATATAAAAATGGTACTTTCTATTTCTCTACTACCCATGGAAAAAATTTTTATCAACATGCAAAATTTAAAGATGAAGATTTTATAGTTTTTGGAAAAGAAAGCTGTGGATTACCTGATAAAATAAGAGATAGTAATCCGGAGAAAAATATAAGGTTACCTATGATAAAAACAACTACCCGTTCTTTGAACTTATCCAATGCTGTAGCAATAGTTGTTTATGAAGCCTTGAGACAGCTGGACTTTCCAAATATGAAATAAGAAATTCCGGCTTGATATGTATATTTACATACCTAAGGGAGGAGCTATCTTAAAATGGAGAAAATAAAAATAATAACAGACAGTACTGCAGATTTGCCAGACAGTATATTGAAAAAATATAATATAGAGGTACTGCCTCTTCTTATTAATTTTGGAAAAGACTCTTATAAAGATGGAATTGATATAGATATTCATACTCTTTTGCATAAAATGGATAAAAGTGATGTATTCCCATCTACCACACAGGTAAATCCCCAAATATTCTTAGAATGTTATGATTCCTATATAAAACAAGGATATAAAATAGTGTCTATTCATCTTTCATCCAAAATGAGTGGTACATATCAATCGGCATGTATTGCAAAAGAAATGCTTCAAACAGAGGATATAATTGTAATAGATGGCATGAATGTAACTTCAGGATTGGGACTTCAGGTTATTAAGGCTGCGAAATTAAAGGAAGAAGGTCTTAAGATAAAAGAGATAGAGGATAAAATAAAAGAAATTTCCCCTCATATAAAGAGTACACTTGCTTTTAATAGTTTAGACAACCTTGTGAAGGGAGGGCGTCTTTCTAAAACGGCTGGCGTTATAGGGAACATCCTGGGGATAAAAATAATAGTGGCAGTAGAAAATGGTGAAATGACAGTAATTGATAAGGTAAGGGGAAGTAAAAGAACTCTCAGAAATATGGTGGATTATATTGATAAAAAGGGGATAAAAGAAGGGGAAGTATCTATATTGCTTCATGTAGGAGAATCGGATATATTGGACGTACTTAGGAAGAATTTAGAGGAAAAGAAAATAGAGTTTATAGAATGTGAAGTGGGCTGCACAGTAGGAGTACATTCGGGTTCTAGAGCTTGCGGATTATTTTTTATAGAAAATTATTAGGATGGAATTTGCATATAAGAAACACTTAATTTTAAGCATATAAGAAAATACCAGATATTTTTACCAGGTATTTTCTTATATGCTTTATATTTATGAATATTTTTATATGAACTGCGATAAAATATAAATTAGTAGCGGCAGTAATAGGATAGATATTTTAATATTAGGAGGGAATTGGAAGTGACTAAAGTTGGTATTAATGGTTTTGGCAGGATAGGAAGAAATGTATTTAAGGCATTGATAAAAAATTATGGTGATAATCTGGAAGTTGTGGGTATTAACGATTTGACTGATGCAAATACCCTGGCTCATTTGTTAAAATATGATTCATTGTATGGAAAATTTCAGGGAAGCTTGGAAGTAAAGGAAGATTCAATAATTGTAAATGGAAAAAAGGTAAAAATATTTGCAGAAAGAGATCCTAAAAATATAGATTGGAGTTCTTTGGGTGTAGAAATAGTTATAGAGTGTACAGGATTATTCACAGATGCCACAAAGGCCAGTGCACATATGGGGGGGCAGGTAAAAAAAATCTTAATATCCGCTCCGGCTAAAAATGAGGACATTACCATAGTCATGGGAGTTAATGAAGAAAGTTATGATTCTTCTAAGCACAATATAATTTCAAATGCGTCTTGTACCACAAATTGTCTTGCACCTTTTGCCAAAGTGCTTCATAGAGAATTTGGCATAGTAAAAGGATTGATTACTACGGTTCATTCTTATACAGGAGATCAGAGGTTGCTTGATGCTCCACATAAGGACATGAGGAGAGCTAGAGCTGCAATAGAGTCCATGGTACCGACTACTACGGGAGCTGCAAGAGCTGTTGCATTGGTACTTCCAGAGTTAAAAGGAAAATTAAACGGATTTTCCCTAAGAGTCCCCACTCCTACGGTGTCTTGTACGGATCTAGTTGCAGAGCTTTCAAAAGATATTACGGCAGATGAGGTAAATAAAGCATTTAAAAAGTCTGCAGAAACTGATATGAAGGGGATACTTGGATATAGTGAAGAACCTTTGGTGTCCATAGATTACAGGGGAGATGATAGATCCTGTATAATAGATGCCCTTTCAACCATGGCTATAGGAGGAAATATGATAAAGGTCATCGCCTGGTATGACAATGAGTTCGGATACTCCAACAGACTCGCGGATTTAACTAAATATATTGCTGATAGACTATAGGCAGTACAAGGTTCCTGATTTTGTAGTTTTTGCTATAAGACAGGGATTTTTTACTATAATATTTTCTAAATCAGTTGTATAATATTAAATAGAGTGTTTATAAAGGAGATGAAAAGATAGATGGTTTTTAATAAAAAGACAATTGAAGATGTAGACGTGAAAGGAAAAAGGGTGCTCGTGAGATGTGATTTTAATGTGCCTCTACAAGAAGGGAAGATTACAGATGAGAATAGACTTATAGGCTCTCTTCCTACTATAAAGTATTTAATGGAGAACAATGCTAAAGTTATACTCTGTTCACATCTTGGAAAACCAAAAGGGGAAGTAAAGCCAGAAATGTCACTACTTCCTGTTGCAAAAAGGCTTTCAGAACTTTTAAAAAAAGAAGTAGTATTTGCAGCAGATGATAATGTGGTAGGAGAAAATGCAAAAGCTGCAGTCAAAAATATGAAAGATGGAGATGTAATACTGCTTCAGAATACAAGATATAGGATAGAGGAAACTAAAAATCAGGATAACTTTTCAAAAGAACTGGCATCCCTTGGAGAAATTTTTGTGAATGATGCTTTTGGTACCGCTCATAGAGCACATTGTTCCACTGTAGGAGTCACTAAATTTCTGCCTACAGCTGTATGCGGGTATTTAATACAAAAAGAACTTGAATTTTTAGGAAATGCCATAGAAAATCCATCCAGACCTTTTACAGCCATACTTGGTGGAGTAAAGGTTTCCGATAAGATAAATGTAATAAATAATTTATTGGAAAAGGTAGACACTTTAATAATTGGAGGAGGAATGAGTTATACTTTTGCAAGAGCACAAGGGTACACCATAGGAACCTCCGTAGTGGAAGAAGATAAAATAGAATATGCAAAAGAAATGATAGATAAGGCAAAAGAAAAGGGTATAAAGTTATTGCTGCCTATAGATAGAGTAGTTACGGATAAATTTGATGAAAGTGCAGAGCCTATATTAGAGGATGACAAAAATATAAAGGATGGTTATATGGGTATGGATATTGGACCTAAAACGGCCAAAGTATATGCAGATGCCATAAAGGATTCCAAAACTATAATTTGGAATGGTCCCATGGGAGTGTTTGAATTTAAGAATTTTGCAAAGGGAACTTTTGCAGTGGCTAAAGCTATGGCTGAATCAGGTGCCATTACTATCATAGGGGGAGGAGATAGTGCAGCAGCTATAAATCAGCTGGGTTTTGGAGATAAAATGACTCATATATCCACAGGTGGAGGAGCTTCTCTTGAATTTTTAGGAGGGGAAGAGTTACCGGGGATATCTGCTTTAAATAATAAATAACTTTAATAGGGGGAATTATTTATGAGAAAAGCAATAATAGCGGGAAATTGGAAAATGAATAAAAATCTAGAGGATGCTTTGGAACTGGTTGAAGAATTGAAGCCTCTTGTAAGGGGTGCAAAGTGTGATGTAGTTTTATGTCCGCCTTATGTTTGTCTTGATGCAGTGGTTAAATCGGTAGGTGGAACCAATATAAAAGTTGGAGCACAGAATATGCATTATGAAGAAAGTGGTGCCTACACAGGGGAAATTTCTCCAGGGATGTTAAAGTCCCTTAAAGTAGATTATGTTATAATCGGACACAGTGAAAGAAGACAGTATTTTAACGAAAAAGATGAGACAATAAATAAAAAGATAAAAAAAGCCTTTGAGCATGATATAATCCCTATAGTTTGCTGCGGGGAAAGTCTTTTGGAGAGAGAAAATGGTATAACAGAAGAAGTACTGGGCAGGCAGATAAAACTGGCACTTAAGGATCTCAGAAAGGAACAGGTGGAAAAGATTGTTATAGCTTATGAACCCATATGGGCTATAGGAACAGGTAAAACTGCCACAGATAAACAGGCAAATGATACAATAGCTCATATAAGAGGTGTAGTTTCAAAAATGTATGGAGAAAATGCAGCAGAAGTAGTAAGAATTCAATATGGAGGCTCTGTAAAACCTGCTACAATTAAAGCCCAGATGGAACAACCGCATATAGATGGAGCATTAGTTGGAGGAGCCAGCTTAAAGCCACAAGATTTTGCGGCTATAGTAAATTATTAAATTTTTTTGGAGGAAGACATGGGAAAAAAGCCAGTAATGCTTATGATACTAGATGGTTTTGGAATTTCAAAAATAGATAATGGAAATGCTGTGAAGGCAGCGTATAAACCTAACTTAGATAAATATTTTAAAAAGTATCCCCATACTGAACTTGGAGCTAGTGGTCTGAGTGTAGGATTACCAGAAGGTCAAATGGGTAATTCAGAGGTTGGACATTTAAATATAGGGGCAGGGAGAATAGTGTATCAAGCCCTCACTAGAATTACAAAGTCTATAAATGAGGGACAATTTTTTAAAAATGAAGTTTTAAATAGTGCTGTAGATAATGCTGTTAAAAATAATTCGGATCTGCACCTTTTAGGACTTGTATCTCCTGGGGGAGTACACTCTCATACGAATCACTTAAAGGGACTTTTGCAGTTGGCTAAACAAAAAGGAGCAAGCAGGGTGTATATCCATGCCTTTACGGATGGGAGAGATGTTCCTCCAAGCTCTGCCTATATGTATATAGATGATATGGAAAAATACATACAAAAAATTGGAATAGGAAAAATAGCAACGGTGTCGGGAAGATATTATGCCATGGATAGAGATAAAAGATGGGAGAGAGTGGAACTTGCATATAATGCTTTGGTTTATGGCAGGGGGAATAAGGCAGCCAGTGCTTCCGAGGCAGTGACAAATTCTTATGACAATGGAAAAACGGATGAGTTCATAGTTCCAACAGTAATTGAAGAAGACAATAAGCCTGTGACAACCATAAAGAACGGAGATTCTGTAATATTTTTTAATTTCAGACCAGATAGGGCAAGGCAGCTTACAAGGGCTTTAAATGATAATATATTCAAAGGTTTTAAAAGGGAGAAGCTTGATTTGAAGTTTGTAACCATGACTGAATATGACGCAACCCTTGAAAATGTATATGTTGCCTTTAACAATGAAGTGTACAAAAATACTTTAGGAGAATATGTAAGTAAGATGGAGAAAAGTCAATTGAGAATAGCAGAAACAGAAAAATATGCCCATGTAACTTTTTTCTTCAATGGAGGAGTTGAGGCACCAAATAGAAATGAAGACAGGGAGCTTATTCCATCTCCAAAGGTGGCAACTTACGATTTAAAGCCTGAAATGAGTGCAAGAGAGGTAACCTCTACTGTTTTAGATAGATTAGATCAGGATAAATATGATATGATAATATTAAATTTTGCAAATCCGGATATGGTAGGGCATACAGGAATATTTCAGGCTGCTAAAAAGGCAATAGAAGTGGTGGATGAGTGCTTAGGCAGGATTGTAAGCAAGATATTAGAAAAAAATGGTACAGTATTTATAACTGCAGACCATGGAAATTCCGAGCAGATGGTAGATTATTCTACAGGAAATCCTATGACAGCTCATACTACGAATTCAGTGCCATTTTTGTACGTATCAAAAAATTCCACTGAATTAAGAAAAGATGGCATATTAGCAGATATTTCTCCCACTATACTCCAGGTTATGGGACTTGAAAAACCTAAAGAAATGACAGGAAAAAGTCTTATTAAATAGTAAAATTTTGCATTGATTAATTTCTAGGAACATTATCAAAATAAAGTATTGAGAGGAGTTGAAAAAAGTCGTCATAAGTCTATGTGGCGGTGAATATTCATGAGAAATTATGTAGAGATAGTAGATGTAACAGCAAGACAAATTCTTGATTCCAGGGCAAATCCAACTGTGGAGGTGGAAGTAATACTAGAAGATGGTACAGAAGGAAGGGCAGCAGTGCCTTCTGGTGCATCTACCGGTGCATTTGAAGCTGTGGAGCTAAGAGATGAAGACAAGGAAAAATATATGGGAAAGGGCGTTTTAAAGGCTGTAGAAAATGTAAATAATTATATTGCAGAAGAACTTATCGGAATGAATGTATTTGATCAGGTATTGATAGATAAAACCATGTTGGAACTTGATGGTACTCACAATAAAGGCAAATTGGGGGCTAATGCCACTTTAGGGGTATCTCTTGCTTGTGCAAGAGCTGCAGCTAAATATCTGGGGCTCAGCTTATACCAATATATAGGTGGGGTAAATGCCAAAGTTCTGCCTGTTCCTATGATGAACATAGTAAATGGAGGAAAACATGCAGATAATAATGTAGATCTTCAGGAATTTATGATAATGCCTGTGGGAGCTCCAAGCTTTACAGAAGCACTTAGAATGAGCTCGGAAGTTTACCATACATTAAAATCACTTTTAAAATCTAAAGGACAGGATACAGGTGTAGGTGATGAAGGCGGTTTTGCTCCAAATTTAAATTCCAATGAAGAGGCAATACAAATAATAGTTGAAGCTGTAGAAAAAGCTGGATATGTTCCTGGAAAAGATATATTTATAGCTTTAGATCCTGCTTCTACGGAAATATATGAAGATGGAAAATATAATTTGAAGAGTGAAGGAAAAGTTTTAAGTTCAGAAGAAATGGTAGATTACTATGTGACTCTTGTGAATAAATATCCTATAATTTCTATAGAGGATGCCATGGCAGAAGAGGATTGGGAAGGATGGAGCATACTCACTGAAAAGCTGGGAGATAAGGTGCAGCTTGTAGGAGATGACTTGTTTGTTACCAACACGGAAAGATTAAAAAAAGGCATAGATAAAAAAGTGGCAAATTCCATACTTATAAAATTAAATCAGATAGGAACTCTTACAGAAACATTAAATGCTATAGAAATGGCGGAAAGAGCCGGATATACTGCAGTAGTGTCCCATAGATCTGGAGAGACGGAAGATACCACTATAGCTGATTTGGTTGTAGCAGTAAATGCAGGACAGATAAAAACTGGTGCTCCGGCTAGAAGTGAGAGAGTGGCAAAATATAATCAACTTTTAAGAATAGAAGAGGAACTTGGTGAAACGGCTGAGTATAGAGGATTAAATACCTTCTACAATATCAAGTAATCTTTGAAACAATAGAAATTTACCATTTACAATCATGATTTTTAAAGGCCTGTTTTTGAAGGCCTTTAAAAATTGCAATTCCAATATATATATGCTACAATAAGATAGCTAAAAAGGAATGTAATGAGAATATGTTCAATGCGTGTGTAAATTTGTTTTAAGTTAATTATTTCCTATGTAATGGCAGGAGGTGGAATCCATGCATATTTTTTTAATAATTGCACAACTTGTAATAGGAGTTATGCTTATATGTGTTATATTGATGCAGCCAGGAAAGACCAATGGTTTAAGTGGATTTATATCAGGAGGGCCTTCTGAAAGTTTTTATTCAAAAAATAAATCCAGAACTTCAGAAGCAATGTTATCCAGAATAACTGTTGTGTTAGCTATATTATTTGCAGCTATATGTATAGTACAGACTATGATAAAATAATTTGAATAATGGTTTACATAAATAGAGTAGATTTATACTCTATTTATTTTTTTAATATGCGGTGAGAAATATTTTATAAAATATTTTACAATTGAGGGAATATATTGACTTATAACATGGACATAATATATCATTAGGATATATAAAATACAGGAAGTAAGTAAAGGTATTTATTTAAAGTAAAAATGTTTTTATAATATGGAATATTGTTTTATTACTAATATCAATATATATAGAAGGTGGTGAAAAAATGAATATAAAAGAAGCTATTGTAGATTTTATGAAAGAACAGGCTTATAAGCCTATGAATATAAAAGAATTGGAAAGAGTGTTTTCTGTAAAAAAAGCAGATGTGAAAAATTTTAAAAAAATAGTAGATGAGATAGAAAGAGAAGGTGCCATAGTTAAGACCCGTACTAATAGGTATGGAATACCGGATAGAATGGGTCTCGTAACTGGAAAATTTCAAGGACATCAGAAAGGATATGGTTTTGTAATACCTTATGATGAGGGAAAGGATATATTTGTCCCATCCTCAGCATTAAATGGAGCCATGAACGGGGATAGGGTAGTAGTAAAAATAACCAAACAAGCAAATACGGAAAAGAAATGTGAAGGAGAAATAATAAGGGTACTTGAAAGAGCAAACAGTAAAGTTATAGGGACCTTTGAAAACAGCAGAAATTTTGGATTTGTTGTACCGGAAGAAAAACGCATATATCAGGATATATTCATACCTAAAAACTGTAAAAAGGAAGCTGAGACAGGTGATATTGTAATTGCAGAAATCACTCAGTGGCCTGACAAGAGGAGAAATCCGGAAGGTAAAATAGTTGATATACTGGGCAAAAAAGGAGAAAAGGGCATAGATATATTGACTATAATAAAAAAGAATAATCTTCCCGAGGAATTTCCACAGAAGGTTGAATCCTATGCGGAGAATATACCGGAAAAAATACCGGATAAAGAGTATGAAAGAAGAATGGATTTAAGGAATATTCTCACTGTCACAATAGATGGAGAAGATGCCAAGGATTTAGACGATGCGGTGTCCCTGGAAAAACTTCCTGATGGAAGCTACTATTTAGGAGTACATATAGCAGATGTATCTTATTATGTAAAAGAAAAAAATCCGCTGGATAAAGAAGCATTAAAAAGGGGAACATCAGTATATCTCATAGACAGGGTTATACCCATGCTTCCTAAAAAGTTATCTAATGGAATTTGCAGCTTGAATCCCAATATAGATAGACTAACCCTAAGTTGTTTTATGAAAATAGATGGAAATGGAAAAGTTATAGAACATAATATTGTAGAAAGTGTAATAAGAAGCAATGAAAGAATGACTTACACAGATGTTACAAAGATACTTAAAGGGGATACGGAAACCATAGAAAAGTACGGTAATCTTGTGGATACATTTAAGCTTATGGAGGAACTTTGCAGAATTTTAAATAAAAAAAGAATGATGCGGGGGGCTATAGATTTTGACTTTGAGGAATGTAAGATAACTCTTAACGAATTGGGTGTGCCTATAAAGATTGAACCCTATGAAAGGGGAATATCAAATAGGATAATAGAGGAATTTATGCTGGTGTGCAATGAAACCATAGCAGAGCATATGTTCTGGACTACTCTACCTTTTGTATTTAGAGTACATGAAAATCCTGATGAAGAAAAATTGATGCATTTTAATGAATTTATTCATAATCTAGGATATGTGGTGAGATGGGGAAAAGATGTTCATCCAAAAACACTTCAGGATATAATAGATAAGGTAAAGGGAAAAAAGGAGGAAACTGTTGTAAGTACGTTAATGCTTCGTTCTATGAAGCAGGCCAGATATTCTCCTGAATGTATAGGACACTTTGGATTGGCAGCCAAGTATTATTGCCATTTTACATCTCCCATAAGAAGGTATCCTGATCTTATTATCCATAGAATAATTAAAGAATTTATAAATGGTCAGTTAACTGATAATAGGATAAAAAGATTGGTAAAGGAAGTGGATTATGCAGCTAGGCAATCTTCTGATATGGAAAGATTGGCTCAGGAAGCAGAAAGAGAAGTAGATGACTTGAAAAAGGCGGAATATATGAGTACAAGAATAGGGGAAGAATTTAATGGTATAATATCTTCGGTTACTAATTTTGGAATGTTTGTAGAAATTCCAAATACTATAGAAGGATTAGTTCACATAAGTACTTTGGAAGATGATTATTATGTATATGATGAAAAACACTTAAGTCTTATAGGCGAAAGAACCAAAAATATCTACAAATTAGGTGATGAAGTTAGAATTTATGTATCAAAGGTTGACCTGGCTGCTCATGAGATATATTTTGAAGTAGTAAAAGAAAAAGATGATAAAGAGGAATAGACTTGTTTAAAATAGTCCATGAAAGTTGTAAGGGGGGGATAAAACCATGTCGGCTAAAAATAAATCCAATAATAAAACTCTTGCGGAAAATAGAAAGGCAAGACATGATTATTTCATTGAAGAATCAATGGAAGCGGGAATACAATTGGTTGGAACCGAGGTTAAATCTATAAGGGCGGGAAAATCCAATTTAAAAGATAGCTATGGTGAAATAATAAATGGAGAAATTTTTATACGTAATATGCATATAAGTCCCTATGAAAAAGGAAATATATTTAATAGAGATCCTCTAAGGGACAGAAAGTTACTTCTCCATAAGAAGGAAATAGCAAGACTGCTTGGATATACTGCACAGCAGGGATATACTATTGTGCCATTATCTCTTTATCTTAAAAATGGCAGGGTGAAAGTAAATCTAGCAGTAGCCAAAGGAAAGAAAAACTATGATAAAAGGGATTCCATGCTGGAGAAAGCTGCTAAAAGAGATATAGAGAGACAAATGAAAGAGAGATTTAGGTAGTCATATAAAAATTAAAGAAGTTCGTAAAAGGATACAGCGGTGTTACCTCACTTTCAAGAAGTTGGGGTGACAGGCATAGTGGAGGCCATTTGTATAAAAGTTTTCATTGCCGCTGTTATCCATTTATTCTTATGATAGAGCATCTGTGTCATCATATTAAATTCACATCCTTCTAAATCCAATAATATTAAATTCTTTTTAGCCAGTTCTTTTTTTACAGTCATCACAGGCAATAAAGTAATTCCAAGGTTACTCATAGTAAAATTCTTGATAGCCTCAACATTTCCTACCTCCAGTGATAAATGTGGACTTAGACCCGATTCATGAAATATTTTTTCAAAGGCATTTCTATAGCTGCAGCCACTTTCTGTAAGAATTAATGGCTCATCTTTAATATCTTCTATGGTTAGATTATTTTTATATGCTAATTTATTTAATGGTGAAGCCAGAACTGCCATAGGTTCATTATAGGACATGCATGATATTAAATCTGAATCCATAACTGGATCATCTAATATAAATATTAAATCCACTATATTATTTTTAAGCATATCTCTTAAATCGGAGCATATACCTAATTTAATTATAATTTCCACATCGGGATATTTTTTGTGGTAATTTCTGAGAAGCTCAGGAAGTTTCATCGTGCAAAGAGATTCAACGGTACCAATTCTTAAAGTTCCAGTAGGAATATCTGTGTCATTTATTGCTTCTTTAGCTTCATGTGCAAGATTCACTATATTTTGCGCATATTTAAGAAAGATTAGACCTTTAGAAGTCAACTTTATACTTCGTCCGATTCTTTCAAATAGCTTTATATTAAGTTCTTGTTCTAGAAGTTGAATTTGGGTTGTAATTGTAGATTGAGCATATCCAAGTTCTTTTGCGGCTTTAGAATAGCTTTTCAAATGGGTGATTTTACAAAATGTTATTAGATTTCTAAGTTCCATGGTATTTTCTCCTAACTTCAATAAAATTGAATTATAGTTTCAAATAATTCAATTTTATTAATAATTGATTCTATGTTAATATAATATTGATAAAAATTCAAGTTATTTTCAGGAAAAGTGGGGAGAGTATGGATAAAAATAGAAATATTGGAGTTGTTACACTTTGTGGCCTTATAGTTGGACCTGTTTTAGGATCAGGAATAGTATTATTGCCTCCAATAGCTTATGAGGTCATTGGTCAATGGGCTATATTGGCATGGATTGTAATAATGGCACTGGGAATTGTATTTGCTTATGTTTTTGTATTTTTAAGCTTAAAAAGTCCAGGGAATGAAGGAATTGCAATTGCAGTGGGTAATACCCTCGGAGTTTTTTGGCGTGAACTTACTGAAAATTTTCTCACAGCTGCCGTTTGTTTTGGTCCTGTAGCGGTTTTAATCACTGCAGCAGGTTTCTTGAAAAACTTTGGTGTTTTTTCAAATGTAAAGATTGAAATCATAGCCTTTGGAATAGAAATTATTTGTGTCTGTATAATTATTTCAGGTGTCAAAACTCTAGGAAGGGTAACTTTCATGTTAACTGCATTTACAGCAGTATTATTATTGTGTGGAAGTATCTATGCTTTGATTTTTAATTCCCACATAGGATTGCCTAATACAGCATTTTCTCTATCTAAATTTGGATATACACTGCTAATTTTATTTTGGGCAATAGTGGGGTGGGAGGTCATTGGTAACTATATTGAAGATATAGAAAATCCTAAAAAAACTCTTATGAAAGCTATGACAATAAGTCTTGTGATTATTGCAGTTTTGTATTTAGCCGCAGCACTTTCCATACAAAGTGTACTAGGAGGTAAACATGATATTATAGCAATTATGACTCCTTTATTTGGTATATTTGCTTTACCGATAATAGGAATTATTGCAATAGGTCTTTGTATGTGTACATACCTTATGGTAGTTGGGGCAGTTTCACGAATGAGTGCCCTTCGTGCAGCACAAAATAGATTGCCAGGATATCTTTCATACCTAAATAGAAATCAAAGTCCAGTTAATGCCGTTATAACTTTTGTCATTATACATTCCTTAGTGATGCTTCTCACAGGTATGGG
Source organism: Clostridium kluyveri DSM 555 (assembly GCF_000016505.1). Taxonomy (NCBI): domain Bacteria; kingdom Bacillati; phylum Bacillota; class Clostridia; order Eubacteriales; family Clostridiaceae; genus Clostridium; species Clostridium kluyveri. The sequence goes on along the minus strand of NC_009706.1, from coordinate 3,422,569 downwards.
AATTTTAAGTCTTGATAGTGTTGTAACCTGCGCAAATGTATTTTTTCTATGTAATGCAATAATTGGATTAGTTGCTGGATTTCGATTACTTCATAGCACAAAAATAAGAATTGCAATTGGCATACTTATCATAGCTTTTACTTTACTTTTATTTAAATCAAATTTGTGGAGTATTTTACTTTTAGTGATAGTTATTCTCTTATCCTTATATAATAATAAAAAATCAAGTGTAATTAATATTTCTGAAAAAACTGTATTGTAAAAATTTTAGATATTACTGATGTAATTGAAAAAATTGCACTTATAGAATTAAAAAATAATAAAATTATAGGCATAAAATTGAGAAATATTGAATATTAGATTTCTTTTTAAAATTATATATGCATATAATTTTGCAATTATCAATAAAAGCAAAAAATAATTAATGAATCAATAAAAATTTCAATATAACTATAGATAATTTGTACAAAAATTAGTATTATATAAATAGTTTTTTAAAAGGCCTTTAAAAACTATTTAATATAATACTTTATTTTTTATTTATTTTTAGGAGGTATTTTTATGAGTGGAGTGAATGCAGCAGATACTGTATTTGTAATTATGAGTACAGTTCTGGTAATGATTATGACTCCGGGACTAGCCTTGTTTTATGGAGGTATGGTTAGGGGGAAGAATACGTTAAACAGTACTCTTCATAGTTATTCAGCTCTGGCAGTAATATCCGTTCAATGGATATTTATAGGATATACATTGTGTTTTGGAACAGATATTGGTGGATTAATAGGAGGTTTCAATTTTGCAGGTTTGAAAGGAGTTGGAATTGCACCAAATGCAGATTATTCAAGTACAATTCCACAGCAGGCATTTATGATGTTTCAGCTTATGTTTGCAATAATAACTTCAGCTGTTATTTCAGGTTCTATTGCAGAGAGAATGAAATTTATTCACTGGATTTTATTCCTTTTTCTTTGGACAACACTAGTTTATGATCCTATTGCTCATTGGGTATGGGGAGCGGGAGGTTGGCTTAGAAATCTTGGAGCTTTGGATTTTGCAGGGGGAAATGTGGTGGAAATAAGTTCAGGTATATCAGGGCTTATTGCAGCATTGATGCTTGGAAAAAGGAAGAATGTAGGTAAACCCAGCAGTCTTCCATTAACCTGTTTAGGAGCTGGATTACTTTGGTTTGGGTGGTATGGATTTAATGCAGGAAGTGCACTGGCTGTAAACGGTGTAGCGCTAAATGCTTTTATAACTACCAATACCTCTGCTGCAACTTCTGTTGTAAGTTGGAGTATTTGCGAGTACATATATAGAAGAAAAGTAACCTCTCTTGGTGTTGTCAGCGGTATAGTGGCAGGTCTTGTAGCCATAACTCCGGCAGCGGGTTTTGTAAGTCCTATGGCTTCAGTAGTTATTGGGCTAGTGGCAGGAACTGTATGCTATGTAGCTATTACATTTGTCAAGTCTAAACTTGGATATGATGATGCACTGGATGTATTTGGATGCCATGGCATAGGGGGAATATGGGGCGGAATAGCCACAGGAATATTTGCATGGAAATCCATAAATCCAGCGGGTGCCAATGGATTGATACATGGAAATCCAAGATTGATAGGGATTCAGCTTATAGCTATTTTATCGAGTATTGCATATTCAGCTGTAGGCACATTTATAGTAATTAAAATAATTAATGCTTTAAGTGCCATGAGAGCCACTGATAAAAATGAACAGACGGGTCTTGATGTAACAGAGCATGGAGAAGAGGCCTATGGCGGACTTGGCGTATAAAAAAATAATTTAAATGTGCAAATATGGTTGAAAAGCTTTTATAAAATAGTATAAAATCTATATATAGAATATAAATATATATCTTCAGCTAATGTTCACATTAAAGTTAAGAATATTGATAATTTTTAGAATATTGCTCACTTGATTATAATTATAAAGGACTATATTCTTAAATGTGGCATATGTTACTTATATACTATTATTTTAAATTATAAAAAACTGAAATATATATTTAAAAGGGAGGTAAAACAATGGCTGACAAACTTACAAAAATAGATATTATTACTTCTAAAGCTAGGTTAGATGAATTGAAAGAGGCATTGAATGAAATTGGTATTGCAGGTATGACTGTTACAAATGTTTTAGGATGTGGAATACAGAAAGGTCATAAAGAGTATTATAGAGGATTGACCATGGATATTAATCTACTTCCGAAAGTAAAGGTAGAAGTTGTGGTTTGTGAAGTGCCTGTGGAACTTGTTGTTGAAACTGCCAGAAAAGTTCTTCACACAGGAGAAATGGGAGACGGAAAAATATTTATTTATAATGTAGAAAATGTTATACGCATAAGTACTGGAGATGAAGGTAGAGCGGCTCTGCAATATAATACTAGGTCTTAGAAAAATAGTTTAGACACCATTTGCCATAGGGTCACATTAAGGAATGAAGTTATTTTTATAGTATATAAAAAGGGGATACTTTAATGAAGGTATCTCCTTTTCTTGAAGTTATTTAGAGAGATAATAAAAGGAGATGAATACATGGAATTTAAAGGGCTGTGGGATATTTATGAAATAAAAATAATTAGCGGCGATTTCATAAATGTGGAAATGCAATCTTTTATAAAAATTAATGAGGGTGGAAGAGGACAGTTTCAATTTGGAGCCATTACCGGGGATTTGACAGGGGAAATTATAGAGCAGGGTATTAATAAAAAGTTCATGTTTAGATGGCTTGGAATGGATAAAGTTAAAATGGTAAATGGCAATGGATGGATTGAGATTCCAAAGGAAGATTTAATGGAAGGAGAAGTTACATTTTATAATGGACAAAAATGGAGAATTTTAGCTAAAAAAAATAAATTTGCATAACATATGTTTAATTATACAGTATCAACATAATGAATTATTTAAATATAAACCAGTATATTCAATAAATGAACAGAATTTGGCATTATTTATTTAATTTGAATAATTTTAATTTTTTTTTAATAATTAAGGAGGAAAAAATAAAATATTGTAGAATGTATACAATAAACTGCTTAAAATTGATTAAATTACAAATTGGTTAAGGAGGAATATAAAAATGAAATCTTTAAAAGGGAAATTATTGAGAAATGGTTTGAAAGTGCTAGGAAATGTGTCTTTATTTTTGTCGGCAGTAGTTGTAGTGGTGACATCAGGAGGAGGAACACATCAGCCTAAGTGTCCTAGAGAACTTTTAAGATAATAAAAAAATTAGGGAGATTTTTATAAAACATATTTTGTAAGAATCTCCAGAAACAAAGGAGGACAACTATGGAGAGTATAAGAGAAATAGTATTAGATCTTATAGAGGCTATGATCATTTTGGGAATTTTTCAAGCATTATATAATGACAAAAGATTTATAATAAAAAATAAAATTAGAACAGTATTATTTTCTGTATTTTATATTTGTGTAACCTATTGGAGTACATTTAATATGTCTATGGCTTCTCATACACCAGTTGTTTTCATTAGTAGTATTTTATTAATGACGTGGATTATAGGAACAAAAATATTTAATTCTTCAATAGTGATTTGCTTATTTTTTACAATTGTGTTTATTACAGAAAATTTTGTTGAAGTTATTGAAATGTTTGTGTTTAATATAAATTTAGATAAAATTTTTTTGAGTTCTCGATATTTTTGGATAGTTATAATATCTGCTAAAACATTACAAATAATTAGTGTAATATTGATTTTTAAGTTTAATTCCTATTTTGTTAAACTTAAATTATTTGAAAAAGAGGGAAGAATTTTTGCTAATTTAATAATTGAATTGGGAGTCTTTAGCATCTTCATGTTTTGTGCTAATTTTAGTATTTTTAATATAAAAAGTATTCAAATCTATAATATTTTTATATTTATACTATACTTCACATTTTTAATGGTAAAATTTAGAAGCTTAAGAGAAAAAGAAATGCTTGTAAATATAAATAACACTTACAAAGTACAAAAACAGCAAATCAAGAATATGGAGGAAATAATAAGCATAATAAGGCAGGAAAAACATGATTTTGCCAACCACATTAATGTTATACAGGGACTATGCTTGTTAAACAAACCAAATACCGTGGAAAGAATAAACAATTATGTGAAGAAAATATCAGGTACAATACATTCTTCTTTTAGATATCTAGATACGGGGAACGATTACATAGATGGCATGTTATCCATAAAAAATAACTATGCTATGAAAAACAATATTGATTTTAAAGTTATAATTGATGAACCTTTTAGTCTAATAAAAATTAGAGAGGACGAATTAATAAGTATTATAAGCAATCTTGTAGATAATGCCTTTGAAGCCTTTAATAAATCGGATGTGGAAAATAAAGAAATATCCATTATCACTTTTAAGGAAGGTATGAATTTTTGTATTGAAATAGCTGATAATGGAGATGAAATTCCAGAAGGTATAAAGACAAAGATTTTTGAAAAGGGTTTTTCTACAAAAAAAGAACAAAAAGATGGACATGGTTTTGGATTATACATTATCAAACAGTTGGTTGAAAAAAATAATGGCAGTATACTTTTAGAGAGTACTCCCAAAAGAACCAAATTTACAGTGAAATTTAAAATGGAGGATTGACTAAATGAATAGACTTATAAGCTGTGTGGTAAGCAAAATTTCTGAAACTAACCCCCAGTTTTCAGATTTGGAATTGAAAAAAATAGCCTATGGACTAGAGTGCATTCTTGATGAGATAACAAAAATTATTCCCTATTTTATAATATTCTGGATGTTTTCTCTTTATAAATACTATTTGGTTATTCTCGTATTTTTTTGTCCTATTAGATTGTTTACAGGAGGATACCATGCCAAAACCTACTGGGGATGTTTTTTTATTACTTTTATCACATTTACAGCTATAATTTTTATGGGTAAATATATTTTAATCAACAATATTATTTTAATAGCTTTGCTCATCATATCCTTTATATTTGTATGGATTTTTGCTCCTGTAGATAACGTTAATAAGAGGATAAAAAGTGAGCAGTGGAGGAGAAAAGTAAAACATATTTCTATGGTTATTACTTTTTGTTTAAGTGTATTCTGTTATTTTTTGCCTCAGGCATTTTTAAATACTGCTGTAATTTCCATTACTTTTTCAGTAGCACTTATGGTGCTGGGTAAGATAATAGATTTAAAAATATCTTAATATAAATGAGTATATGGTTATATCACATAACACAAGGGACAATTTTTCGCCATCATAAGTTTTGCTTATTAAATAGTTTTGTCAGCCAGGTATTATGTGAAATATTTGGTATGCGATTATCTTATAAAATTAGTAACTGCCATCGGTTCTTTTTCAGGTAATAAAATTCCCGCCTTTTTTCCTGCCTGGATACATTTTAAAAGCCAGGCCATATTTTTGCCGAGTGTTCTCATTGTCTGCATTCCTTCCAAATCCTGTTTTACCTCTTCTGGAGTATTTCCATGAACCATGTTCCAATATTGAGAGGATACCACAGGCATATTTGAAATGGTAAAATATTTATTCAACTGTTCAAAGGCAGCTGTTGCACCTCCCCTTCTGCAGCTCACAATTGCAGCTCCCGGCTTATATTGAAAACAATCCCCTGCATAGAAAAATCTGTCGAGGAAAGATGTTATAAGACCAGATGCAGATGCATAATGTACAGGAGAACCAAATATAAAGCCATCTGCTTCTTCAGCCTTTTCTAAGGCTACATTTACAGTATCATCATCAAATACGCACTTACCGGATTTAGTTTTAAAGCAATTGTTACAGGCTGTACAACCTATAATAGGTTTATTTCCTATGTGGAAAATTTCTGCTTCAATCTTTTCTTTTTCCAGTTCTTTTGCTATTTCGCACAAAGCAGTATAAGTACATCCTCTGGCTTTTGGACTTCCATTGATAAGTAATACTTTCATAATTAACACCTCATTTTAATTTATTATTAATAATATTACCATATAATTTAGTAATGTGGTTAAATGACAAAAATTCTTTTTACAGTGTTTTTAAAGTAAATTCTATGTATTAAGAGAGTCAGGATACTAGGATAGTATTATTTTATTTAGAATATATATGTTTTTGTGGATAAAATAGACAAACAGTAAATTATTTGATATAATGTAATAAAATAAATATATAAAGGAGAGTTGTTATGGAAAACAAAAAGACAGTGGAATTAGTTCTGGGACTTATTGGAGGTATTTTAGGAATTATAGCAGGTATTTATTCAATGAACATTGGAGGGCTGGCATCTGTATTTCATGTTGATAGGGCAGTCACAGTAAATAATTTTGGAATAGGGGCAATAATTTTATCCATACTAGGTATCATTGGTGCCTTAATAGTGAAGAATAAAACAAAACTTGGGGGAATATTTATGATTATTGCAGCTTTAGGAGGCCTTGTATGTATAACTTATTTTTATATTCCATCAGGCATACTTTTAATAATTCCCGGCTTAATGAGTATTATTAAGAAAAAAGATGAAAGTAAACCTAAAGCAGCTGTATAATAGTATTCTTTAACACATATGTAAACCTTGACTTGATCTTTAAGTCAAGGTTTTTATTTTTTTTGCATTTAAGTAGGGATTGAAACCTATTTTTTGTATTTTATGTTAATATAATTTAATATAAATAAAAAAACGCATTCTTTTTATCATAGTTTATACTGATTTTGGAAGGAGGTGTTTTTTTATGGTCAAAATTGAAGACATATTAAGGGAAATAGAAGCATTAAGAGTCGAATTAGTAGAAGCCATTGAGAACAAGAAAAATTTGCTTGATCCAGATATAGTCAGAGAAAGTCAAAAATTAGATTTGATTTTAAATGAGTATAACAAGATGATTGAGCAAAAAATGCAAAATGTAAAAGACTAAGAAAAAGAGAGGCTTTGGCCTCTCTCGTAGTTTAAAAATTTAGTTCTAATTTTTTATTGATGTCTGAAATATAAGAAATAAGATTTTCTCTTAAATCTGTACGTTTTAAGGCATATTCTATATTAGCCTCAATGAATCCTAGCTTGTCACCTATATCATATCGCTTACCTTCAAAACAATAAGAGTATATTGCCTCCTGCTTTAATAATTCTTTTAATGCATCTGTAAGTTGAATTTCATTACCCTTTCCAGGTTTAGTTCTCTCCAGTATATCAAATATTTCTGGTGTTATTATATATCTCCCCAGTATGGCAATATTGGATGGAGCTTCTTCTTTTCCAGGCTTTTCTACCATATTTTTTATCTTATGAACTTTATCATCTATTTGTATACCGTCAATAATTCCATATTTGGATACATCTTTTCTGTTAACAGGCTGTACTCCTATAATTGAAGTATTATACTTGTTATAGCAGTTAATTAGCTGCTTCAAGCAGGGCACTTCACTATCTACTATATCATCTCCCAATATAACAGCAAAAGCTTCATTACCTACAAAGGCCTTTGCAAGGCTTATGGCATGACCCAATCCTTTTGGTTCTTTTTGACGTACATAATATATATTTACCATATTACTTATATTTTGAATCAATTCGAGCAAACCATCTTTATGGCTGCTTTTTAATTCATCCTCAAGTTCTACGGATTTATCAAAATGATCTTCAATAGATTTTTTATTCTTACCTAAGATTATCAATATTTCTTCAATACCAGAGTTAACGGCCTCTTCTACCACATATTGAATTGTAGGCTTATCTACTATTGGTAACATTTCTTTAGGTTGTGCTTTTGTAGCAGGCAAAAATCTTGTTCCTAAACCAGCAGCGGGAATTACTGCTTTTTTTATACTCATAATAGCTTACCACCTTTTCTAATTGAATTATTTAGTATGGAGAATATTAATCCATTCTTGAATTCTCTCTTTAATGTTATATAAAATTATACCTGCCCTTTGTTGCATAAATATCAAAAATTTGTGTGAAATCTATGTGATTATAATAGTTATTTCTTATGTTTTCTCTGGCAAAGTTGATTTCTGGTATTGAGTAAATTTTTTTAGTATATCTGGATTGTTTTTAAAAAAATTATTTAGCGTTTCAATTCTTGTTAATGCATTTGAAGTTATATTATGTTCCATAAGTTCTACATTTATCAATATATCTTTTTGAACTCCTATTATGTTTAAAAATTGTTCAATTATAATGTGACGATTTAAAAGAAATACACCTACGGCTATTCCTTTCTCTGTAAGTTGTATAATTCCGTACTTTTCATAATTCACAAATCCCAATTTAGTTAATTTTTGAACCATTTTAGTTGCAGAGGAAGCTTTTACATTTAATAATTCTGACAAGCTGTTTATGCGGGCATAACCTTCCTCTATATAGCATCTGTAGATCATTTCCAGATAATCTTCCATACTGTGAGTCAAACTATTTTTTTCTTTTTCCAAAATTTCATATCCCCTGACAGTATGGAAGGATTGATTGTTATCCATAAACAACACTTCCTAAATATAAACTTGGTGTTCTTTTAAAGGTATATGTTAAGTAGTTACGTATAATTACTTTTAATGTGGGTATTGACTTTAAATTCAATTTATGATAATATGGGCAAGATAAAATTTAGTACTGAACCTTTAAGACTAGTTCCGTGAAGCTAGGAAGGCATGGTAAAAATTATGATGTTATTATATTTATGGTATAATAATGCCTTCCAAACAGGGAGGCATTTTTTTAAGCCTTTAAATTTAGCACAGAGATGCTGACAAGGAGGAATGAAATGTTAAAAGGAAGACATTTAATTGACGCAATGGATTTCTCAATAGAGGAATTAGAGGAAATATTTAAACTTTCCAATGAAATAATCTCAAGAGAAAAAGAATTTTCACATATTTGTGAGGGAAAGCTTCTGGCTACCTTATTTTATGAACCAAGTACTAGAACCAGGCTAAGTTTTGAATCTGCCATGTTGAGGCTGGGTGGAAAAGTGATGGGATTTTCAGAACCAGGGTCAAGTTCAGCCTCAAAAGGTGAGAGTATAGCAGATACCATAAGAGTAATTAGCTGTTATGCAGATATAGCTGCCATGAGGCATCCTAAAGAAGGAGCTCCAAAGATTGCAGCCATGTATTCTAATATACCTGTTATAAATGCAGGAGATGGGGGACACCAGCATCCTACCCAAACTCTTACAGATCTTTTAACCGTTAAGTCCATAAAAGGAAGATTATCTAATCTAAAAATAGGCTGTTGTGGTGATTTAAAATTTGGAAGAACAGTGCATTCACTTATCAAAGCCATGTCTAGGTATGAAAACAATAGTTTTACACTAATATCTCCAGAAGAATTAAAGATTCCTAATTATTTGAAAAAAGAATTAAACAGTAAAAATGTTAAATATGAAGAAACTAAAAATCTGGAAGATTCCATAGAATCTTTAGATATATTATATATGACCAGGGTGCAGAGAGAAAGATTTTTCAATGAAGAGGACTATATAAGACTCAAGGACAGTTATATACTTGATAAAGGAAAAATATCCAGGGCGGCAAAAGATATGATAGTTCTTCATCCCCTGCCTAGGGTTAATGAAATTTCCTATGAAATAGACAAGGATCCTAGAGCTTATTACTTTAAACAGGCTAAATACGGTATGTATGTAAGAATGGCTTTAATGATAAAGTTACTGGGAATTCAATAGGAGGGATTATATAATGCTTACAATTAATAGTATAAAAAATGGAATTGTAATTGATCATATAAAAGCAGGATATGGAATGAAAATATACAAGTATCTGGATTTGGATAAGGCTGATTATTCTGTGGCCCTCATAATGAATGCAGAAAGTAAAAAACTGAAGAAGAAAGATATAATCAAAATAGAAAATAATATAGAATTGGATTTGGCTGTACTTGGATTTATAGACCCTAATATAACAATTGATATTATAAAAGATGAAACCATATATAAAAAGATAAAGCTAAAACTGCCAGATAGAGTGGAAAATATTATAGCCTGTAAAAATCCAAGGTGTGTTACTTCTGTAGAAAAAAACATACCTCACATTTTCAAATTAGTAGATGAGAATACAGGGGAATATAGATGCGAGTACTGTGACCAGATATATGAGAATTTATCATTATAAAATGTTTTAGAGATTAGGAGAGGATTGAAATATGGAACTTCTAATAAAAAAGGCTAGAATAGTTGATTATTATCAGAACTTTACAGGAGATATTTATATAAATGATGGAATTATAAATAAAATAGGAGTAAACTTAAATGAAAAATGCCTTAAAATAGATGGAGAAGGACTAGTCGTCATGCCCTCTTTTGTGGATCTCCATGTACATTTTAGAGAACCTGGTTTTACTAGAAAAGAGGATATAGAAAGTGGAAGCAGGGCTGCAGCTAAGGGTGGATATACCATGGTTAATCTTATGGCAAATACGGACCCCGTATGCAGCAGTATGGATACTGTAAACTATGTTTTAAACAGAGCAAAGCAGGTGGGAATTTTAGATGTACATCAGTGTGTGTCCATAACTGACAATTTTGAAGGAAAAGATACAAGTCATTTGGATAAATTGGATGACAGGGTGAAAATAATATCTGAAGATGGAAAAGATGTCACGGACAGCAGTGTTATGCTTGAAGCTATGGTAAAGGCCAAAAAGTCAAGGAGGATAGTTATGTGTCATTCAGAGGATCACTCCCTTTCAAATATAGATATGAGATTGGCTGAAAATATAATGACTTGGAGAAATATTACCCTGTCTGAATTCACAGGGTGTGCCGTGCATATAGCACATGTAAGTACAAAAGAATCCATGGAGTATATAATGGAAGGCAAAATTAAAGGGGCGAATATAACCTGTGAAGTCGCACCACATCATATAGTACTTTATGAAAATGACTATAGGGTAAACCCACCCATTAGAACAAAAGAGGATAGGGATTTTTTAATAAAATCAATTAAGGATGGATGGGTGGATACCATAAGTACGGATCATGCTCCTCATACCAGTGAAGATAAAATGCAGGGGGCACCAGGTATATCTGGAATAGAAACTGCATTTAGTTTATGCTATACAAATCTTGTGAAAGGTGGACATATAACTTTAAACAAACTTTCAGGGTTGATGTCTAAAAATCCTTCTGATATATTAGGTATAAAAAAAGGCAGGATAACTCCTGGTTATGAAGGGGATTTAGTTTTACTTGATTTAAATAAGGAATATAAAATACAAAGAGAGGAATTTTTATCTAAGGGCAAAAATACTCCTTTTGAAGGATATATGGTGTTTGGTGATATAGTTAAAACAATAAAGGCGGGAAAGGTTGTATTTGAAAAATAAGTCCGTCTGATTGGAGTTGAAGTTTATGATTATAGATGAGCTGTATGAAACTGTAAATAAAAAGGGAAATGTATGTGTAGGTTTGGATACGGCACTTTCTTACATACCTGAAAGTATGAGAGAGAGTCATGAAAATGTAGAAGATTGTATATTTGAATTTAACAGAACAATAATAGATAGTACTTTGGATGCAGCTGCCTGCTATAAAGTTCAGATTGCATATTATGAAGCCCTTGGCATTGAGGGACTTAGAGCTTACAGTAAAACTTTAAAATATATAAAGGATAAAAAGGCTCTTTCCATTGCAGATATTAAAAGGGGAGATATAGCAAAAACAGCTGAGATGTACGCAAAAGCCCATTTTGAGGGGGAATTTGAAAGCGATTTTGTAACATTGAATCCATACATGGGATTTGATACTATAGAGCCTTATTTGCCTTATGTAAAAAATAATAACAAAGGATTATTCATATTGATAAGGACTTCCAACAAAGGAGCCAAGGATCTCCAATATATAAGCACAAGAAAAAATACAAAATTATATAATATTGTAGGAAAAAAAGTGAGTTCCCTTGGAGAGAAATATATGGGAAATTGCGGTTATAGTTCTCTTGGAGGAGTAATGGGTTGTACTCACCAGGAAGAGGGTATAAAGCTTAGAAAAAAATTGAAAAATATATTTTTCTTAATACCTGGATATGGAGCACAGGGAGGTACTGCAGAGGATATCTCGGCCTATCTTAAAAGAGGAAATGGAGGAGTGGTAAACTCTTCAAGGGGCATACTACTTGCTTATAAGAAGGAAGAGGATGGATTTAAAAAGTATGGAGAGTGTGCAAGGCAGGAGTGTGTTAAAATAAGAGATGATATTTTAAAAATATCACAGAATAAGAATTCTTAAAGTTAGAATATTTTAGAATGGAGAAAAAATTACATTGAAAAGTGAATTGGATTATACTGTTGAAGAAGTATTTGAAAATAGGAAAATAGCTGAAAATTTATATGAACTTGAAATACAAGGTAATTTCAAGGGAATACCTGGACAGTTTTACATGCTGAGATGTTGGGATATGGAGCCTGTACTTTGGAGACCTATAAGTATACACTATCTGGATAGAAAAAGAATAATTTTTCTATATCATGTAGCGGGCAGAGGAACTAAAAAGCTCGGCAGTTTAAAATCAGGAGATGAAATTAAAATTTTAGGACCTCTTGGAAATGGCTTTTGTATAGAAGATATAATAAGAAAAAATACTGCTGTGATAGCAGGAGGAATAGGGATTGCACCTATGTTTTATGCAGTAGAAAATATAAGGGAGACAATTAAAAAAGATAAGCTTTCGTATAAGGATTATAAATTGGATTTATATGCCGGGTTTAAAGATAATACATATTGTATGGAGAAATTTAAGCCTCTGGTGGACAATGTTTATGTTTCCACGGAAACAGGAGTAGAGGGTAAAAAGGGATACATAACAGATATTTTTGAACCGGAAAAATATGATGTGGTATTATGCTGTGGGCCACAGATAATGATGAAACAGATAATAAATATGTGCAGAGAAAAACAGATAACCCTATATGTGTCTATGGAAAACCGCATGGCTTGTGGAATTGGGGCTTGTCTGGTATGTACCTGTAATACCATTGGTGGAAATAAAAGAGTATGTAAAGATGGACCGATTTTTTTAGGAACTGATGTGGTAATATAATAAGGCATATTTAAAGGAAGGGAAGATTAATTATATTGATAGATATATGTGGTGTAAAGTTTAAAAACCCTGTAATTGCCGCTTCTGGAACTTTTGCCTTTGGAACAGAGTACAATGAAATTTATGATGTGTCAAAATTGGGAGGCATATGTTCTAAAGGGCTTACATTGGAGAGAAAAGAAGGTAACCTTGGCATAAGGAGCCTTGAAACCAGGTCAGGTATGTTAAATAGTGTAGGGCTTCAAAATCCTGGAGTAGAACATTTTATAAAAGTGGAACTTCAAGCCATGAAAAAATTCAATACAGTTACTATAGCTAATTTAGGGGGAAACACTGAGGAGGAATACATAAAGGGAGTAGAAAAATTAAATGACTCTATAGTGGATATTATAGAGCTTAATATATCTTGTCCTAATGTAAAAAGTGGAGGTATGGCTTTTGGAATAAAGTCTGAAGTGGCTGGTAAAGTTGTGGATTCTGTAAAGAGAGTATGCAGAAAACCTCTTATGGTAAAACTTTCTCCTAATGCAGAGGATATTGTAGATATGGCCTATACATGCTGTCAGGCAGGGGCAGACGCACTTTCTCTTGTAAATACATTTAAAGCTATGGCTGTGGATATAGAAAATAGGAAAGCTGTATTTGACAATATAACCGCAGGACTTTCAGGACCTGCAATAAAGCCTATAGCTCTCAGAATGGTATATGAAGTTTCAAAAGTCGTGGATATTCCTGTAGTGGGAATAGGCGGAATATGCAGCTGGCAGGATGCCCTAGAATTTATAATGGCAGGAGCTAGTGCAATACAGGTTGGAACAGCCAATTTTATAAAACCTGATATTTGTTTGGACATAATAAAAGGTATAGAAGAATATATGGAAAAAGAGAAAATTAAAAGTTTGGATGAAATAAGAGGAATAATATAAGGGGTGGATTATGGATAATTTAGTTATAAAGGAGTTAAAAGAAGTAGATGCACTTTTAGAAGGACATTTTTTGCTTTCTTCGGGAAAACATAGTGATAAATATTGTCAGTGTGCAAAACTTTTACAATATCCCTCTAGGGCAGAGAAGGTAATAAGAGTTATTGTGGATAAATTGAAAAATGTAGATTTTGACAAAATAGTAGGTCCTGCCATGGGAGGGATTTTGGTTTCTTATGAACTTGCAAGACAAACAGGAAAACCTGGCATATTTGCAGAAAGACAGGATGGAAACATGATTGTAAAAAGAGGATTTGAAATAAATAAAGGGGAGAAAATAATAATATCGGAGGATGTGGTAACCACAGGGAAATCTTCTTTAGAAGTTGCCAAAGTAATAGAAGGATTGGGTGGGGAAGTTATAGGTATATGTTGTATAATAGATAGGAGATCAAGAGATGTTAATATACCTTATCCTATTTATAGTGCAGCAAAATTGAATATAAATACTTATGATAAAAAAGATTGTCCTATGTGCAGAGAAGGACTAGAATATGTAAAGCCGGGAAGCAGGGTGTTTAAGTAACAATTCACAATGCACAATTCACAATATGCAGTTAAGCATGATTTAAAAATAAGTTTATAAAAAATTTATCCGAAGGCTACCATTGCTAATACCCCCATCTTCTTTAAAGTGGGGGATAAGCACTGCTACGCCCCTGGATAAGTTCTTCTAAAGTTTAGATGGAGAAAGCTATACCTTACAAGCAAACTCCACCTGAACCTAAGAATCACTTGATATTGAATTCATTTCTTTATAGTAAATTGATTATTTGTAAAATTTAAAATATTTTATATTATAATTAATTGAATTTTAGAAATGAATTTAATTTTTGGTGCAGAAACTTAAGTTTGCCTTTTAAAGTATTATATTTGTACTGTGAAAATTTTGGGTTTGGCAATTTTAATAGGTTCATAAAAAATTATTACTATTTATCTCACTTTTGAGGTATAATAAGTAATAATTTTTAACATAGTATGTTATTATATACATGGAGAATTTCAATAATTTCTTTGGGAATATGAGCTTGATATTATATATTTTTGATTTCTGTTTCCATTAATACGGAGTATAGGAGGAGTTTTTTAGTGGGTAAACCAAGTATTTTTAGTAAAGATTATGGAAAAAAAATGAGACAACGCAGAAGAAATGTAATTATATTGGTTGTAGCATGTTTACTAGTTATAACTTTATGTGTAATTTATATAAGAGGAGCATTTAAAGATGTGGTAAATACAAAGAATGCAAAGGTTAATAATTCAGCTGTAGATAAACAGACTACGGATAACAATAAAAATGCATCTCAATCCAGTAATAAAGCTGAAACTAAGGAAAAAGACACAAAAAAAGAAAATTCCTATAAAATACAATTAAGTGATGGCAGAGATATCACATTAACTTATGAGGGGGATAGTAGTAATAAAGTATTTAAAAGCGTTGCTGCAGCGTCTGGCGATGTGGCTTATGATATTAATCCATCACACAAGAATGTGATTTTATTTGATAATGCAGCTCAGAGTATACTATTGATTGATATAGAGGGTAACAAGCAGGATATAACAAATCAACAGTATGTTTCCACTTCAGGAGAGGTTATACAGAAGAGTTCTCAAATAGCAAGTAATCCATCCTATATATGGTGTTCTTCTCCAAAGTTTTTGGATGATGGCAATATTGCATACATAAGCCAGTTACCTTGGATTGGGAAAACCGCCAAGTATGTTTGGATAGAAAATATTCAAGATAAAAGTCATGTCATGGTGCAAAGTGTACAGGGGGAAAATATACAATTAGGGGAACTCACAGAAAAAGGACTTACGGTGATTGCAGACGGAACCACTTTTTATATGACAGCATCTGGTTCTGTAAGTCAGTAGAAGGTACTTTACTTTGACTTAAATTTTAATAGATGAGTATTTTAAAGCAGATAATATTTTTGGAGGAATTATGAATGTAGGATTGTCTTCCGCCAGTTTTTATCCATATGTAAATACAGAGAACAGTATAGCTTTAATGAAGAATCTGGGATTTGATTCTGGGGAAGTATTTTTAAATAGTATTAGTGAATATGAAGAAGATTTTGCAAATATAATTTTAGAACAAAGTCTGGAGAATAATTTTAAGATCAATTCTGTACATGGGTTTTCTTCTTCTTTTGAACCCTATTTATTTGATAAATATAAGAGAAGAAGAGATGATTCCTTCTTGCAGTTTCAAAAAATATGTAAATTCGCCAAAATTGTAGGAGCTGATTGCTACACTTTTCATGGAATGAGAAATAAAAGGTTAAATGAAGTTTCAAAAGAATTTGTATTTGATATATATAATAAGTTATTATATATATCAGAAGAACAGGGCATAAAGCTTTGTCAGGAAAATGTATTTTGGTGCATGTCGGGTAATATTGATTTTTTATATATGCTGAAGGAAAGGTATGAAAACTCAATATACTTTACCTTGGACATAAAGCAGGCATATAGAGCAGGGAGGACACCTGAAGAATACATAGGAGTTATGAAAAATTCCATAGAAAATCTACATATAAATGATAGAAACCGTGAAAATTCTTGTTTGCTTCCTGGAAAGGGAGATGTAAACTTTAAAAAAATATTTTGTAAATTAAAGGAAATGGGGTATAATAAGATAGGAATAATTGAAGTATATAGAGATAATTATAAAGACTATGAGGAATTAAGTATTGCCGGAGATTATATTAAAAGTTGCTTTACATATTAAAAAAAACTATAAAAGTTGTGTTTTTTGATATATAATTATAATACTACTGTTTTTTAGTATTATGTCAGAAATATGTAATTTAAATTTGTGGCTAGCATTGTTCACAGAATATATTGTTAAAAGAGTCTTAGACTGTAATTATATATAAATTAAGTGTTTATCCGAAGGCGGTAATTAGCTAATATTGCCATCTTCTTCAAATTGGAAGATAAAAATGGCTAATGTACCTGGATAAGTTCTTCTAAAATTCAGGTGGAGAGAAGCGTCTTTCTATAGCAAATTTCAATTGAACTTAAGAATCACTTGATATCAAATAAACCGTAAGATAAGTAATATACTAGGTATATAGGAATGTTTATAAATATATGGTATAATGGCATAGTTGAATATAAGAGTGTAGAGTAACTAGTTAGTAGGAGGAATTTTATAATGAATGTTAAAATGGAAAAAATAGAAGAGAATGTTGTAAAATTAGAGATAACTGTAGAAGCAGACAAATTTAATGAATCTATGAAAAAAGCCTTTGCTAAAAATGCAAAGAAATTTAATATACCAGGCTTTAGAAAAGGTAAAGCGCCTATGAATATAATAAAAAAATATTATGGTGAAGGCGTATTTTACGAAGATGCAATGAGTTTTTGTTGTGAAAGTACATATCCAGATGCCTTAAAAGAAAACAACGTAAATCCAGTAGACTACCCTAAAATTGAGGTAGTTCAAATTGGGGAGGGAAAAGAATTTATATATACAGCAGAAGTGACTGTATTCCCAGAGGTTAAATTGGGAGAATATAAAGGCGTTGAAGTAAAGAAGAATACATATGACGTTAAGGAAGAAGACATAGAGCAGGAATTAAAAAACATGCAGCAAAAGGATGCCAGAATAGAAACAAAAGAAAATGGAAGTATAGAAAATGGGAATATAGCTATAATAGATTTCAAAGGCTTTGTAGATGGCAAGGAATTTGAAGGTGGAGAAGGACAGGATTATCAGTTGGAAATTGGTTCTGGCACTTTTATAGATAATTTTGAAGAACAATTAATAGGATTAAATGCAGGTGACTCAAAGGAGGTTAATGTAAAATTTCCTGAAGAGTATGGAATAGATGATTTGAATGGAAAAGAAGCTGTATTTAAGGTAACAGTCAAGGAAATAAAAGTTAAAGAAATTCCTGAATTGGACGATGAATTTGCAAAAGAGGTATCAGAATTCGATACATTGGATGAGGTTAAAGAAGATATAAGAAATAAGAAACAAGAAGCAAACAAGCTGAGAGAGGAAAGAGAATTTGAAGAAGCAGTTTTAGAAGCAGTTTGTTCAAATACAGAAATAAATATTCCTGAAGTAATGGTGGAAAAAGAAGTTGATAATATGATTAGAGATTTAGAAACTAGGTTAAAATATCAAGGACTAGATCTTGAAACATATTATAAGTATACTAATAATGACGAACAAAAAGTTAGGGAGTACATGAGAGAAACCTCAGAGAAAAAGGTAAAGGCAGATCTTGTAATTACAGAAATAGCAAAGGTAGAAAAAGTAGAAGCAAGTGATGAGGAAATTAAGGAAAAGGCTACTGAAATAGCTAAGCAGTATGGCAGCGATGATGTAGAAAAAATGGCAAAAATAATTTTAGATGGACAGAAAGAATATTTGAAAATGCAGATAGTTAATGAAAAAGTGATGAAAATGCTAGTAGACAGCAGCAAAATAATAGCATAATATTATAAAGTATAAAGATTAATTGTCAGAAGGCTTTCTGGCAATTAATTTCAAATATATAGATAATTGCACCATAGTATTAAAGCTTTAATTACTGAAATTTTGCAAGGTTCTATAAAAATTATTATGTAAAAGGAGGAAAGTTTTATGAGTTTAGTACCAGTAGTTGTAGAACAGACTAACAGAGGGGAAAGATCTTATGATATTTATTCTAGACTTTTAAAAGATAGAATAGTAATGTTAAGTGAGGAGGTAAATGATGTTACTGCAAGTCTCATAGTAGCACAGCTGTTGTTTTTAGAAGCAGAGAATCCTGATAAAGATATATACTTTTACATAAATAGTCCAGGAGGTTCAATAACAGCAGGCATGGCAATTTATGATACAATGCAATATATAAAATCAGACGTATCCACTATATGTATAGGAATGGCAGCTTCTATGGGTGCATTTTTACTTGCAGCTGGCGAAAAAGGTAAGAGATTTGCCCTTCCAAACTCTGAAATAATGATACATCAGCCTCTTGGAGGATTTCAGGGTCAGGCAACTGATATTGGAATTCATGCGGATAGGATACTTAGAATAAAGAAGAAATTAAATGCTATAATAAGTGAAAGAACAGGTCAATCAATTGAAAAAGTTGAAAAAGATACAGAAAGAGACAATTTTATGACGGCAGAAGAAGCTAAGGAATATGGATTGATAGATGAGGTTTTTACAAAAAAGAAATAACCTTTAGTGAGGTGTGAAAATGGCCAAAAATGATGATAAGAAACAGCTTAAATGTTCGTTCTGCGGTAAGACGCAGGATCAGGTAAGAAGATTAATTGCAGGTCCGGGAGTATATATTTGTGATGAATGTATAGAACTTTGCTCTGAAATAATAAGTGATGAGTTTGAAGAAGATATTCAGATAGATATGACTTCTATTCCCAAACCTGTGGAGATAAAGAACTATCTTGATCAGTATGTAATAGGTCAGGAAGATTCAAAAAAATCACTTTCAGTAGCAGTATATAATCATTATAAAAGAATAAATTCCAATAACAATTCAAATGATGATGTAGAACTGCAAAAAAGCAACATACTTTTACTGGGACCCACAGGTTCCGGAAAAACTCTTTTAGCTCAGACTCTGGCAAGATTTCTAAATGTGCCTTTTGCAATTGCAGATGCTACTACTCTGACAGAGGCTGGTTATGTAGGTGAAGATGTAGAGAATATACTGCTTAAATTAATACAAAATGCAGATTATGATATAGAAAGAGCAGAACATGGAATAGTTTATATAGATGAAATAGATAAGATAGCAAGAAAATCAGAGAATCCATCTATAACCAGAGATGTATCAGGAGAAGGGGTACAGCAGGCACTTTTGAAAATATTGGAGGGTACAGTGGCTTCAGTTCCTCCACAGGGAGGGAGAAAACATCCTCATCAGGAGTTTATTCAAATAAATACCACTAATATATTATTTATTTGTGGAGGAGCTTTTGACGGTATAGACAGTATAATAGAACGCAGAACCAGGGTTAGTACTTTAGGATTTGGAGCAGAAATACAATCTAAAAAGGATAAAGATATAGGAAAACTTTTAAAGCAAATAATGCCGGGAGATCTGTTAAAATTCGGACTTATACCAGAATTTGTAGGAAGAATTCCTATTATAGTTACTTTAGAGGCACTAGACAGGGCAGCATTAATAAGTATATTAAAAGAGCCTAAAAATGCACTTGTTAAACAATATAAAAAACTTTTTGAACTAGACGATGTAGAACTTGAATTTAAAGATGAGGCCTTAGAAGCAATAGCAGATGAAGCTTTAAAGAGAAATACTGGTGCTAGGGGCCTCAGGGCTATTATAGAGGAAACTATGAAGGATGTAATGTTTGATATCCCTTCAAAAGAAGAGATAGCTAAAGTTATAATTAATAAGGATGCGGTGAGTACAAAGATGCCAGAACTTATAGAGGCTGAAAATGGGAAAAGGACTCCTATTAAATTGAAAAAATCAAGAACACGAAAGGGTCCTGAAACTGCATAATCTTATTTAAAAAGAGTACTGGTGTCGGTACTCTTTTTTAAATAAGTTGCTGCTTATAAGTAAATTCTCTTTGTATTGTTAAATTATCTAAGAAAATATTAAAGGAGAGAGAGATATGGATAGAGACTTTAGAGAACTTCCTCTGATCCCATTAAGAGGTATTACTATATTTCCATATATGGTTTTGCATTTTGACGTAGGTAGGGAAAAATCAATACTTGCTTTAGAAAAAGCCATGCTTGAAGAACAGAAAGTGTTTTTGACTGCACAGAGGCAGGCAAAGACCGAGGAACCAGGTAGGGAGGATATCTTTAAGACAGGTACTATTTGCAATATAAAGCAAATATTAAAACTTCCAGGTGATACAGTAAGAGTATTGGTGGAAGGTGAAACCAGAGCCTTACTTAAGGAATATATTAGTGAAGAACCTTTTTTCAAGGTTAAAGTTGAAGTTTTAGAAGATGAAGAAAACTATGATGAAAATAAAGACTGTGAAGCACTTGTACGTGCTATAAAAAAGAATTTTAATGAATATGTAAAGTTATCAGGTAATATACCTGCAGAAACTATAATAACATTAGATGAGATAGATAATCATGGAAGATTGGCAGATACTATTAGTTCTTACTTAATGTTAAAACAAGAAAAGAAACAGGAGCTCCTTGAATGTTATGAAATAGAAGAAAGGCTTCAAAAAGTACTTGCAGTGCTGGCAAATGAAATAGAAATTTTGAAATTGGAAAGAAAAATAGGAGTTAAAGTAAAAAATAAAATAGATAAGGTGCAAAAAGATTATTACTTAAGAGAGCAGTTAAAGGCAATACAGGAAGAGTTAGGGGAAGATGATGACAATAAAAAAGAAATGAAAAGATATAAAAATAAGATAAGTAAGGCTAAACTTCCTAAAGCAGTTAAAGATAAAGCACTTTATGAATTGGACAGATTAAAAAATACAGGGTCATATTCCGCAGAGGGAGGGGTGATAAGGACATACTTGGATTGGATATTAGAACTTCCATGGAACACTCAGACTAAAGATAATTTAGATATAAAGTCTGCTAGGGAGATACTTGAAAAAGAGCATTATGGTCTAAAGGATGTAAAAGATAGGATAATTGAATATTTATCGGTTAAAAAGATGAGTAAATCTCTTAAAGGGCCTATACTTTGTCTTATGGGGCCTCCGGGAGTAGGTAAAACGTCCATAGCTAAATCTATAGCACATGCTTTAAATAGAAATTTTGTTAGAATGTCTCTTGGAGGAGTAAGAGATGAAGCCGAGATAAGGGGGCATAGAAAGACTTATGTGGGAGCTATTCCAGGAAGAATAATATATGGTATGAAACAGGCAAAATCTAAAAATCCTCTGTTTTTACTGGATGAAATAGATAAAATGAGCAATGATTTTAGAGGAGATCCTGCAGATGCACTTTTAGAAGTATTGGACAGTGAACAAAATAATTCCTTTAGGGACCATTATATGGAACTGGATTTTGACTTGTCAAATGTTATGTTTATAACTACAGCAAATAGCATAGGTAACATACCTAGGCCACTTTTTGACAGAATGGAAGTTATAGAGGTATCTGGATATACCAGCGAGGAAAAATTTCATATATGTAGGGAATATTTAATACCTAAACAATTGGAGGAAAATGGTATAAAGAATAATGAAATTATAATATCGGATTCATCTATATATAAGCTGATAGATAATTATACCAGAGAATCTGGAGTTAGAAGTCTTGAGAGAAGGATTGCCTCTGTTATAAGAAAGGCAGTAGCTGAGATGATGGAAAAGGATAAGAAAAAAGTTAATATTACTTTGACTAAAATAAAGTCTTATTTTGGAGCTGAAATATATACATATGATAAAATTGACAAAGAGGATAAAATTGGTGTGGTAATGGGAATGGCATGGACAGGATATGGGGGAGACACACTGCCTATAGAAGCAACAGCTATGTCAGGAAATGGAAAGTTGGAATTGACAGGTCAGCTTGGGGCTGTAATGAAGGAGTCTGCTAAAGCGGGATATAGCTATATAAGAGCAAATGCTGATAAATATGGGGTGGAGAGTGACTTTTATAAAAAATATGATTTACACATACATGTACCAGAGGGAGCAGTACCAAAAGATGGACCTTCTGCAGGAGTAGCCATGGTAACGGCAATGATATCTGCCCTGAGCAAAAAGAAAGTTAAGCACAATGTAGCTATGACAGGAGAAATAACATTGACAGGAAGGGTACTTCCTATAGGGGGACTTAAAGAAAAAAGTCTTGCTGCATATAGGGCAGGTATAGATACGGTTATAATACCCAAAGATAATGAAAAACATCTATTGAAAATACCAAATACAGTTAAGAATAAATTAAATTATATCCTTGCGGACAACATAGATGTAGTACTAGAAAATTCAATTTCAAATTATAGTTAGGTGGGAGTATTCATGGAAATAAAACAAGCAGAGTTTATAATTTCTGCAGTGCATCCATCCCAATATCCTAAAGATAAAAGGATAGAAATAGCATTTGTGGGAAGGTCAAATGTAGGGAAATCTTCTCTTATAAATGCCCTCACAAATAGGAAAAAATTGGTTAAAGTAAGTGGTACACCAGGTAAAACCAGATTGATTAACTTCTTTTTAATAAATAATGAATTTTATTTTGTAGATTTACCCGGATATGGATATGCTAAAATTTCTAAAACAGAGAAAAAGAGTTGGGGTAAAGTAGTAGAGGATTATCTTAGAGGCAGGGAAGAATTAAAAAGAGTAATACTACTTTTAGATTGTAGGCATAAACCAACAAATGATGACATAACTATGTATAAGTGGTTAAAGTATTATAACTATAATACCATTATTGTTGCTACTAAGGTTGATAAAGTATCCAAGAGCCAGTTATTCAAAAATTTAAAGATTATAAAGGATACTTTAAAACCGGAAACTGGAGATGAAATTTTAACTTTTTCATCCCTTAATAAACAGGGAAAGGAAGAGTTCTTGAAAGTATTGGAATCTGTAATAGATTTTTATTCCTAAATATTTAATATGAATTTAAGTATGGGTTATCAAGGTATTATTAAATGCCTAAAATAATAGCACAAGGAGAAATAACCATGTTTGGATTAGAGATTATAAAGAATATCCTTGTATTTATAATTGTATATATACCGCCACTTCTGATATTTGCAAAGTTTTGGAGGGAAAGAAGGAGAAGTAATTTACTTCTTGCATTAATTGGAATATTATATATAGTTAGTTCCATATTTGTGGAAAATTTTATTCCTTTCATATTTGTACTTTTAAATATAAGGTATATAAAATATACTGGTGAATTTAATGAATTTGATATAAAAAATTTCAAATTTATTAAGGCATTAAATTTGACAATTATATTTTATATAGTAAGTATTGGTGTATCTACAGTTCAAACTATTATACTTTCTAATTTTAAAGTTGAGTTAAAGCATCAGGAAATAGTAACTAATATGGTAAATATGCCGCTGAAAAAATTTTTAATAATGATACCTATAGTTATAATTTTCGCACCTGTACTTGAAGAATTCGTATTTCGATGGTTTTTGTTTAAAAAGATATTTTCTGGGAGAATGGGAGTGTATTTGGCTGCATTTTTAAGCAGTGCCATATTTGCGTTAATTCACTTCAGTTTAAATGCATTTGCAGTAATACTGTGGGTTGGTTTGTATAATTGTTATTTAATGAATAAAAAAGGATACTGGTACGCAGTATTTAATCACTTTGTATTTAATTCTATAACCATAGCGGCACTTTTGACAGAAAAACTAAAATTTATGTAATTTACACTATTGTTAGAATAAAAATACTATCAGGACTTATTAATTAATCTTGATAGTATTTTTTATTTAATTCATTTTTAATTTACCTTTAATTAAAAATTTATTGATCAGAATTTTTAAAGTTGGAATTCATAAGATCATTTAACATTTTTGCTGCGTTAGGAGAGTTCTGGAGTTCTTTTATCGTATTTAGCAATTGTTCTTTTGTAGAACTTCCATTTTCTATTTTAGATAATCTATTTTCAAGTGCAGCAAGTTGAGACTTTATATTAGATTCGTTAAATCCAGATTTACTAGCTGCATTAGATATATCTCCTAGATCCAAATTATTCAGCATTGAACTCAATTTATCTTTAGATAAATTATTGTTACCCCCGCCTAAAACGGATAATATGGACATAAGTTGAGTAATATCTATATTTCTTAAAATATCACCTAAATTAAAGCCTGTATCATAATTTTTGCGACGGTGTTTTGACATTACATTCACCCCTTATTCTAAGTAGAAATTTAATAAAATTTATTAAGAAGATATTAGACAATGTAGACTTAATTATACTATATACTATTCCTAAGCGGAAAATTTGATACAGAAAGTAAGGTATGTACTAAAATTATAGATATCTAAATAAATTGTTTTAAATAATACAAATTTTAATTTTATATAAAAATACACTAAAAAAAATATAGAAAATGACGATATATATTAGGTATTATGATATTTACACTGGAGGTAAAATGCATGTCTAAAATTTCTAACTTATTAGAAATGATAATAATATTACAGTATAAAGAATTAACTACAGCCTCAGAATTATCTGAAATGTTAAAGGTGGATAAGAAAACTATATATAGATATATAAATAGTTTGAATAAAGCTAATATACCGGTTCATACCAGGAAAGGGAGGTATGGAGGATTTTACATAGATAAGAGTTTTTATATGAAATCTGCAGATTTAAACGAGGAAGAACTTAAAGCTCTACTTATGGCTTCTCAAACCTTTACCGAGAAAATAGGGTTTATATATGAAAAGGATTTAAAAAGTGCCGTTCACAAAATAAAGAGTTTACATATAAATAAAAATATGAATTTAGATAGAATAGATAATACAGGAGGCTTTTCCATAGATTCCATAGGTAATGTGGAAAATTTAGAGCATAAGATATATGAAATCAATTTTTCTATGAGTAGGGGACGAAGTTTAAATATAAATTATTTTTCTATAAATAAAAATGACCTGACTATGAGAAAAGTGGATCCTTATGATTTAATATTTAAAGAAGGTGCCTGGCATATAATAGGATATTGCCATATGAAGGATAATGTGGAGAATTTTCAACTGAATAGGATAAAAAGTTTGAAAGTAAGCAATAATATTTATATGAGGCCGCGTACTTTTTCTTTAAAAGATTATTTAGATAATCATTGGGGATTATTTGTTGGAGATAAAATAAAAATAGTAATAAGATTTGATAAGGAAATAGCCAGTTTTATTCAACATACCAAATGGCATGCAAATCAGATTATAGATGAATTACAGGGAGGAAGTATACTCTTTAGCTTATACGTAGATGATATTAAAGATGTAAAACAGTGGATACTGGGTTTCGGAAAAAATGCAGAGGTAATTGAGCCTAAGGTACTAAGAGAAAATATTAAATTAGAAGTAGAAGAATTGTATAAAAAATATTATAATTTTTAATTTATGTGAATACTTTATTCCTATTTGGATATTATAATAAATGTAATTGGAGATATAATTCTCCTTTACATCAGATAACAAGTTTTATTTGATGTAATAACCCCCCATCCCCCTTGGGACCGCGTTAAACGGTCCCTTTTATTTTTTACCTTTGTTTGCATATGGAAGCAATTTTAAAGTAATAATTATCTTTGCTATTTTTATCTGGGGTTAGTATTAAATCCAATGTGTAATTCTTTACTATACTATTATCTGCATTGGATATACCCCTGAAATTTAGTGTCCAACAGATTTCTGATATGTCCCCTTTATTATCACATTTATTTTCCTTAAATAAAGCGTCTTGAAATACATAGGAATTATCTTCTCCAGAAAGCCTTCCTATTAAAGACATGTCCTCTTTAGATATATCGGATGAAAATATACTATTTGGCTTATAATACTCGCTTTCTGGAAGACCTTCAATAAGTTTTATGAATGCATATATAGTATCTTTGCCTATAAATGTTTTGTTGGTATCATAACTATAATTTGTAAATTTATAATTTAAAAAAATATAATTTGAAAAGGCTATGTTATTTCCTTGAATTTTACCGGATATAACTTTTGGGGTTTTATTATTTTTACAATCTATAAATCCCAATATGTCATTAGAATTAGAAAGAATATTGTCAAAGTTATTATTATGGAATACAAAAACACGCTGCAGTGGCTTGTTGTTTTTGGAACCTTGTATAAATATTTCTGGAACCTTATTTCTGGATATGTCCATAAGAGTAACTCTTATGGGCCAATAGGGAGAATAAGTTTCAATTATAGGAGAATTTTCATCTGTTTTAAAACTAAAGGTTTTATTGTTAATTGTTACTTCCATTAAGTAATTGTCATCTACTCGGGTAACAGACAATATATCTTCCTTTCCGTCTCCATTAAAATCAGCCTTTATATTTTTATTATTGGAAATAGTGTTGGATGTAGGAGAGGCTTTGGATGTTATAAAAAGTATAAATAATATTATAAGTAACAATATTAATATTACAAGATATATATGTGTCTTTTTTAGAAATAGTACCCTGAATTTCATGAATTTCACCTCCATTTAATTATATGAATGTATTATATATTTAATTATTATGTATAAAATAAATTTGTAGAATATTAATGTTTAATTTGATCTGTATCTTATTAAAAAGTGAGATGAGGGAAGATATGGTTTATAAGAGTAAGAGTATAGCAATTCTATTAATTATAATATGTGCATTTAATTTATATGCCTGTGGTAGAAAAGAAGAATCTTTAAAAAATAAGCAGATAAATTTATATATAGGTGTAAAAGATAAGGAATCCTTAAATATAATAAAATTCTTAACAGATGAATATAAGAAGGAAAATCCTAAAGTTCAACTTAATATAAATAATGCCATAGGCAGTAAAATAGAAGAGGATATAAATGAAAGTAAAGATATAGATGTTGTATTTACTTCTAGAAATGATATGTTGAAACTAGTTAGAAAAAGCCTTTTAGCTGATATGCGGGATTTATATGAAGAAAATAATTTAAGTGGTAGGTATTATACTGTGGCAAAATCCTATGGTCGATTTAATGATAGATATTATGGAATTTCTATGATTCCCTATACAATAGAAATAATATTTAATAAAGAAGCACTTAATAAATTAAATTTAAAGGTACCAAGTACAATAAGTGAGGTGGAGGGGATTTTAAAAGTTCTTAATTCTTCATCCCAGAGAGTACCTGTGGTATTAAATGAAGGAATGGATATAAATAATATCATATTTTCTATAATATTGAATAACATGATTCCAATGAGAAAGCTTGAAAATATATATGATAGTAGTGCTTCGGAATATAAACAATTAAATCAGGTTCAGAAGAGTTTTGATATTTTAGAGAATTTAGTAAAAGGTGGATACGTAAATAAAGATACTTTTGAAATAGGAAATGAGAGTACCATAGAAAAAATTAACAGAAATAATATTCCTATGCTTATTACTTCTTCTTATTATGCAAATAAGTTTGACAATTCCAATATAGAATGTTTGAAGTCTTATGATTTAGAAGGCAAGAATAGATTAAAAGTTCCCGTTATGTCAGATGCTATAATAAGTATTCCTATGAATAGTGAAAATAGAGATATAACAGATGAATTTGTAAAGTATATATTTAGTGATGATGTGCAAAAAAAGTTATCTAAAAAAGGATTTGTAACAGCTAATAAAAATGCCAATACTTCTAAGGAAGGAATTAAAAAGACTGTAATAGGGCATTTACAAAATAGTACAGAAGATAATATTAGTTTTATATATAATATACCGGAAAATTTCACAAATAATATATCTTCTAAAATAGATAGTATGCTTTCAGGAAAATATACTGATAATGAATGGAATGAGGTAGTGGATGAATCTTATTAGAAGTTATGAAAAAAGGCAGAACAATTATTATCTCCACTTTAAGAGGGGGATTGAAATAGAGTTCTAAAATAAAGGTAGGCAGTTACTTGTATTCGTTTAAAACAGTAACTGCCTTTAGCAATCTCAACCAACTTATTAATGGGTTTTATTTTTGAGGCAATCTTTACATATTCCATAAAAATAAACTTGGTTGCTTATTACCTCATAATCAACACAGTCCTTAATTTTGTCATTTAAGCTTGTAAAGCAAACTCCTTCTACATCATTGACTTTTCCGCAGTGTAAGCACTGTATATGCGAGTGAGGGGAAGTATTTCCATCATATCTGAAGTTCCCTTCACCTACATTGATTTCCTGGATTAAATTTACTTCAACTAATGTTTTTAACGCTTTATATATAGTTGCCAGGCTCATAGTAGGATAATCTACTTGCAGGGTCTTATATATAGTTTCAGCAGAAGGATGTTCCTTGGTAGATTGTAGGTACTTATATACTGCAATTCTCTGAGGAGTAAGTTTCAATTTTTTTTCTTTAAATATAGAAGTTAAGTTATTCATATGCACCACCTTCATTCTGATATTAATTATAATTATATAATAAAAATTATTGTTTGTCAAAAATAATCCATAAGTAATGATTTTCAAAATTGTAAAATTATCATATAATTTGTCACAAATATTTTAAGCATATGTAAATTTGTATATACTACATTGTTATAATATAATAAATAATATCAGTATTTGATTAATTATGGAAAGGTAAATTATTATGAAAGAACTTTTAAATGATTTCTTTTTAATACTTCAACTATTAACTAGAATTCCAGTTAATAGAAATTTGCTTTGTCGTAGAGAAAATTTCAGGAGGGGAGCTAGCTTTATGCCCCTTGTAGGAGTAATAGTTGGGGGAATACAGTGGATTATATATAAATTGTGTATAATTATATTTTCACTGAATGTTTCTATTGTTATTGTAATTTTAGCGGGTATAGTACTCACGGGTGCACTGCATGTAGATGGCCTGGGGGATATGTGTGATGGTTTTTTTTCTTTTAAGGAGAAGGGCAAAATAATAGAAATTATGAAAGATAGTAGAATAGGAACCTATGCTTGTTTGGCTATCATAATAGATATACTTTTAAAATATAGTTTTTTTTGTTCTATAGTACCCTCCTTTTCTTTGATAATAATAATTGCACCTGTTATGTCCAGATTTTCAATAGTCTTTATAGCCTTTATAGGAAAACCAGCTAAAAGCACCGGTTCTGGAAATTTATTCGTAGAGAATATAGGTAAGTGGCAACTTTTCTGGGCTGCTTTTATAACGGTAATTACTTTGTTTTTTTTAATGAATATGAATTTTATATATGTGATTATATTAATATTTGCAGGGCTATTTATGTCATTTTTGTTTAATGTATTCTGTAATAGAAAAGCAGGAGGACTCACTGGAGACTTACTGGGAGCAAATAATGAAATAGTAGAAATACTTACTATGGTTATGTTATGTGTTATAATTACAAAGTAGATTATGAATTCATTAAATGATAATTAAAGGGAGATAAATAAAGATGACCTATAAAAGAAATAAATATATGGCTCTTACTGCAATTATAGTGGTCTGTGTAATTTTTTTATGCTCATGTGTAAATAATTATTCTTCTGTGGATCCTATTTCAAAAACCGAATACATGTTGGGTACTATATGTACTATAACTGTCTATGATGATAAAAAGGATACAGTTATAGATAAAGCTTTTAATAGAATTAAAGAAATTGAGAATAAGATGAGTGTGAATAAATCTGGTACGGAATTAGATGCAGTAGCAGATTCAGCAGGGAAAAATTTTGTTAAAGTATCAGAGGATACTTTTTATGTTCTAGAAAAAGGGAAGTACTATTCAGAGAAATCATCAGGAGCTTTTGACATAACTATTGGGCCTCTGGTAAAACTTTGGGGAATAGGTACAGAGCATGCCAAAGTTCCCTCTCAGCAGGAAATTAATGAAAAAAAAGCATTAGTAAACTATAAGGAGCTTATATTAGATGAAAAAAGCCATAAAGTAATGCTGGCTAGACCAGGCATGTCTTTAGATTTAGGGGGAATAGCTAAAGGATATTCAGCAGATGAAGCTGCCAGAATATTAAAAGAAGAAGGAGTTAAACATGCTATTATAAATTTAGGGGGAAATGTAATTGTCATAAATAATAATGTGAATGGCAATCCCTGGAAGATAGGAATACAGAATCCTTTTGAAGACACTGGAGAAGAAATGGGAACTATAGAAGTTACTAATAAAACTATAGTTACTTCGGGTATATATGAAAGGTATTTAGAAAAAAACGGTAAAAAATATCATCACATATTAAACCCATTTACAGGGTATCCTATGAATAACAATCTGGCCAGCGTTACTTTAGTTACTAATGTTTCCATAGATGCAGATGCTATGACCAAAAACATATTTTATTTGGGGGTAGATAAAGGAATGAAGTATGTAAAAACAATAAAGGGATTGGATGCCATATTTGTAACTAAGAATAAAGAAGTATATATTACAGAAGGATTAAAGAGCAATTTTCATGTTGATAATTCCAGTTTTACATTGATGGATGGCAAATAATAATCTTTTTCATTAGAAAAATTATTTTAATCTTGATATGATGTGATTTTAGTATTAAAATAGATAATAATTATAATTAAAAAGACAACTATATACTTAGTAAAAAACTATTAAAGAGAGGTTAATATTATGGATAAAATTAATAAGGATACTACTGTAGGAGAAGTAATAAGAATGAATCCTGCAAATGCTCAGAAACTTATGAATTTTGGAATGGGGTGCGTAGGATGCCCTTCTGCACAATCTGAGACATTAAGAGAAGCTTCCTTGGTGCATGGAATAGACCTTGATAGATTAATTAAAGCATTAAGTGAAGATAAAAACTAAACAAGACATTAAAAGCAGATAGGATATTAATTCCTATCTGTTTTATATTTTTATCCGATCGCTACCACTGCTAACACCCCCATCTTCTATCAAAGTGAGGGATAAGCACTGCTATGCGTCTGGATAAGTTCTTCTAAAGTTCAGCTGGAGAAAAGCAGTTCTCATAAGCAAACTCTACCTGAACCTAAGAATCACTTGATAAGGGTGCATCAATGCCCATCTCTTGAAGTATTGGCTGAGGTATATTCAGTATGAAAGGGACAGTTCCTGCAATTGTTATCACAAGATTCTAAGTGAATCATACATTCTGTATTTTTAAGAGAATGTTCTATCTCTGTTTCTATTTTATCACAAATGTCATGGGCATTTTTTACAGACATATCTTGTGGAAATACCAGATGAAGATCTACATATCGCTTATCTCCTGATTTTCTAGTCCTTAACTTATGAAAGTCACAGTATCTAAAGTTGTATCTATTTAAAATTGAAGTTATGAGTTCAATTTCCTTGTCACATAATTTTACATCCACCAAGGGGGCAAATGCAACTTTCAACAAAGTGAAAGCTTCTTTTAAAATAAATAAAGCTACAAATATGGCTATTATAGGATCTAAAAAATGGAGATCTGTAATCCATATAAGAAATAAACCAGCGCCTACTCCCAAAGAAGTATATACATCAGTCTTAAGGTGAAGAGCATCTGCCTCCAGGGCTATGGAATCCACTTTTTTTGATGTGTCATATAGTTTTTTAGATACCAGGTAGTTTACGCCTGCAGATAAGAACATAACTATAAAACCTATATTTGATGAAGTAACTTCCTGACCATTTATTAATTTTTTGGCAGACTCTATTATTATCCATAAGGATGCTATGAAGATCAATACTGCCTCTAATACACCAGATACATTCTCAAATTTACCGTGTCCGTAAGGATGCTGCTTATCTGCAGGTTTAGATGATATTTTCACAGAAAAAAATGTTATTATGGATGCAGCTAGATCCATAGTAGAGTGTATGGCTTCTGATATAATGCTAACTGAGCCAGTGGACAATCCTGCTGCCAGTTTAATGCCGATTAATCCGGTATTAGATAAAATAGAAAGCTTAGCCACTTTTACCTTTTCTTTCACTTAAAACATCTCCTTTTAAGTTCAACAATTATCAAATGATAAATGTAGATACCTATTATAATAGAGCAAAAACACCAATAAGTCAATAGATAAGCACTGCGATATGTTTTATCAATTGATAATTAAAATTAGTTTAAATGCTGCCTCCCAATAAGAAAAATTAGCTACGTATATAGTATATGTGAAATAGTTGGTTTTGATTAAGTTATTTGAAAATAAAATGTTTTTATAGTTTATATGCATGAGAATCTCTATATTTCAAATAATAGATAAAAGAATATATACTAAAGGAGGGTAATAAATTATGCATAAAATTACCAAGACTATGGATGGAAATGAAGCAGCAGCGTATGCTTCTTATGCCTTTACAGATGTGGCTGCCATATATCCAATTACACCATCTACGCCTATGGCTGAAGGGGTAGATGAATGGGCGGCTCATGGAAAAAAGAATATTTTTGGTCAGACTGTAAAAGTAGCTGAAATGCAATCAGAGGCAGGAGCTGCGGGAGCAGTACATGGCTCTTTAATAGCAGGTGCATTAACTACTACATATACAGCTTCACAAGGACTTTTACTTATGATTCCCAATATGTATAAAATGACAGGAGAGCATCTGCCTGCAGTATTTCATGTAAGTGCCCGTGCAGTTGCAGCTCATGCACTTTCAATCTTTGGGGATCATCAGGATGTTATGGCCTGCAGACAGACTGGATTTGCACTCCTGGCATCTTCTAACGTTCAGGAGGCCATGGATTTAGCTTTTGTGGCCCATCTAAGTGCTATAAAATCCAAAGTACCGTTTTTGCATTTTTTTGATGGATTTAGAACTTCTCATGAGTATCAAAAAATAAAAGTTATAGATTATGAAGATATCAGGCCTCTGGTAGATTATGATGCCATACAGGAGTTTAGAGATAGGTCCTTAAATCCAGAGCATCCTACAGTAAGAGGTACAGCTCAAAATCCAGATATATATTTTCAAAGCAGAGAGGTCTCAAACAAGTTTTATGATAAAGTACCTGAAATTGTAGAAAGATATATGGAGGATATAAATAAAATAACAGGGAAAAATTATAAACCCTTTGAATATTACGGACACGAGGAGGCTGAACATATAATTATAGCTATGGGTTCTGTATGTGATACTATAGAAGAAACTATAGATTATTTGATGGGAAAGGGTAAGAAAGTAGGGTGTATAAAAGTGCATCTTTACAGACCTTTTTCACCAGTTCATTTTTTAAAGGTACTGCCTTCAAGTGTTAAAGTTATTTCAGTGCTGGACAGGACGAAGGAACCAGGATCCATTGGCGAACCTTTATATTTAGATGTATGCAAAGTATTTTATGAAAGAGATAACAGACCTTTTATATTAGGTGGAAGATATGGACTTGGCTCTAAAGATACCACCCCTTCTCAAATATTAGCCGTATTTGAAAATATGGTAAGTAATGAACCTAAAAATAGATTTACTATTGGAATAATAGATGATGTAACCCACACTTCCCTGGAAGAGAAGAAGGTAGTAGAGACCACTCCAGAGGGAACTATAAGCTGTAAATTCTGGGGGCTAGGTTCAGATGGTACTGTAGGAGCCAATAAATCTGCTATAAAAATAATAGGAGATAATACGGATCTTTATGTTCAGGCTTATTTTTCTTATGACAGTAAAAAATCTGGAGGAACTACTGTGTCCCATTTGAGGTTTGGTAAAAAATTTATAAAATCTCCTTATCTTGTGCACAGCGCAGACTACGTAGCATGCCATAATAAATCTTTTATATATAATTATAATATATTAAAAGGATTGAAAAAGAATGGCACTTTTGTGCTTAATTGTCCTTGGGAGGAAAGAGAATTGGAAGAAAAACTTCCGGCATATATGAAAAAATATATTTTTCAAAACAACATAGAATTCTATATTATAGATGCTGTTAAAATTGCAAGGGAAATCGGTCTTGGAGGAAGAATAAATATGGTAATGCAGGCGGCTTTTTTCAAATTGGCTAAGGTAATACCTATAGATGAGGCCCTCAAGTATTTGAAAGAATCTGTGGAAAAGACCTATGGAAGAAAAGGTAAAAATATAGTAGAAATGAATAAAATGGCCGTGGATAGGGCCATAGAAGCTCTGAAAAAGGTAGCTGTACCTGTAGATTGGATAAATGCAAGGGATTATGAAAGTGAAACCTGTGATGCTCCAGATTTTATTAAAGATATTCAAAAACCAATGGCAAGGAATGAAGGAGACGATTTACCTGTAAGTGCATTTTTAGATAGAGCAGATGGAGTATATCCTCTTGGAACAACGGCCTATGAAAAAAGAGGTATAGCTGTAATGATACCAGAATGGCAAATTGATAAGTGCATCCAGTGTAATCAGTGTGCAATGGTTTGCCCTCATGCCACCATAAGATCTTTTCTTTTAAATGAAGAAGAAGTAAAAAATTCACCACAGGGATTCCAAAGCAAAAAAGCTCTGGGCAGCGGATTGGATGGATTGAATTTTAAAATACAGGTAAGTCCTATGGATTGTACAGGATGTGGAAATTGTGCGGATATATGTCCTGCACCTGGAAAAGCACTTGTTATGAAGCCTTTAGAGGAGAAAGTCGACGTTGAATCAGAGAATTGGGACTATGCATTAAAAATAACTCCAAAGGAAGATTTAATAAGTAGAAATACATTAAAGGGCAGCCAATTTATAAAACCTCTTCTAGAATTTAATGGAGCTTGCCCTGGGTGCGGAGAAACTCCTTATATAAAACTACTTACACAGTTGTTCGGTGAAAGAATGATGATTGCAAATGCTACAGGCTGTTCTTCCATATGGGGAGCTAGTACACCTTCTATAGCTTACACTAAAAATTCAAAGGGAAAGGGACCTTCCTGGGGAAATTCACTGTTTGAAGATAATGCAGAATATGGCTATGGTATGTTTTTGGCAGTAAAACAAATGAGGGAGAGACTGAAGTTTCTCATGACTTCTTACTTAAGAGATTGTAAATATGATGATATAAAAGGGGCCTTTAATGAATGGGTAAGTACCATGGAAGAGGGTGGCTTATCCAAAATAGCTTCAGATAAAGTAGTAAAGGCCATTGAAAATTATGATCATTCAAAAGATCCTATATTAAAAGAAATAATTGACAAGAAGGATTATTTGGCTAAAAAGTCCCATTGGATAGTGGGAGGAGATGGATGGGCTTATGATATTGGATTTGGGGGTGTAGATCATGTATTGGCTTCAGGAGAAGATGTGAATTTATTTGTAATGGATACGGAGGTTTATTCAAATACAGGAGGTCAGTCTTCTAAAGCAACTCAGACTGGTGCTGTAGCAAAATTTGCAGCTTCAGGTAAAGTGACCAAAAAGAAAGATTTAGGACTTATGGCAATGAGTTATGGATATGTATATGTAGCTCAGATTTCCATGGGCGCTAATATGAATCATACTATAAAGACAATAGTAGAAGCTGAAAATTATAAAGGACCATCTCTTATAATAGCTTATTCACCATGTATAAATCATGGTATAAAGACAGGGATGGGAACTAGCATGGCTGAAGAGAAAAAAGCAGTGGAGTGTGGATACTGGCACTTATATAGATTTAACCCTGCTCTAAAAATGGAAGGTAAAAATCCTTTTGTTTTAGATTCTAAAGAACCAAAAGCTTCTTTCAAAGAATATATAGATGGAGAAGTGAGATTTTCTTCATTGAAAAATATTTTTCCAGAAAGGGCGGAAGGTCTTTTCAGCCTTGCAGAAAGAAATGCTGCAGATAGATATGGAATATATAAAAAATTATCTGAAATGTAAAAATAGATTAAAGGCCGCTTTAATACGGCCTTTAATCTATTTTTCATTACTGTCTACCCATTCTTTAGCATTTTCAACTTCTACTTTATTTGGTAGGGGTACTTCTGAAGTTGGCTTGGTTTTATATATATTTGCCCAGGAGGCTGTTTGGTGATTTTCTACAATTGGCTGCTTAATTTTTTCTTTATTCTTTGGCATGATTTTTATCACCTCATATATAGTATCTTCAAAAAATCATAACATATAAGTGGAAAAATTTATTCAAATGATAGAATCAGCCAATATCCCCGCCTTCTTAAAAATTGATCTTTTCGGATATCTATCCTCCCAAAGTTATATCCTGATGCCTATACCATTTAAGAGCTTGCATTAAATGTTCAGGTTTAAAATCTGGCCAGTAGTCCTCTATCATATAAAAATCTGAGTATACTGATTGAACAGGAAGAAATCCGCTGAGTCTTCTTCGTCCTCCCCAGCGTATAATTAAATCTATTCTAGTTATATCACTGGAATTAAGATTACACATTATGGAAGTTCTGTTTGTAGTTCCAAGATTTTTTACACTACTTAAATCCCATTCCCAACCATAGTTTACTAAAAAATTAATTTTTATTCCTCCTGTTCCAAACTTTTTTCTGACTGTATAAGGAAGAAGTGATTTAGGGAACATAGGAGAATCTGAATTGCCTACTACTAAAAGAGAAGCATTTTCTTTAGATAAAATTTTTACAGCTTCTATACAGGCCCTAGTAAATGCTTTGGTTTGAGGGGCAGGACGTTTCGTATTATCTGTAGTAAACCCATAATAAGTTAATTCTTTTATGCCTAATTTTTCACATAATTTAAATAACTCTATACCAGGTTTTAAACCAAAATTATAACCATTTTCCTTTGCCATACCATTTTTCAGTGCCCATCTTCTATTTCCATCTGGAATTATGCCTATGTGAGCTGGCATTGACATTTTTTAATCCTCCTTTTTATTTAAAGATGCATAAAGTATATCTTTAAAATAATACTTTAAATTATTGCCAATACATTAGTAGATTATTCTAAAAAGATATAATTTTAATTCTATTCTACAATATAGGTTACCCACTATAAGCATGTAGGTTGATAAAATGAAATTATTTTAGATAAATTTTCAATTAAGCCTATCTCTACTGCAGAGTAAAATTTAAAGAGCATATTAAAATAATCCATAATTGTAAGGTAAAGCAGGAATTAAACTATTCCTACTTTATTTGCCTTTCACTTGTTATTTATTTTTATATATCTTATAATAAAATAGTAAAGTAAATAACTGTATAAAGGTTTTTAAGTTTGTAGAAGTTTCATGATTTATAGAATAGAAACTTATAAAATTTGGAATGTAGGTGAGTTTTATGCAAGATGTAATTTTGACGGAAGCTGGTAAGAAAAAACTGGAAGAAGAATTAGAGTATTTAAAAACGGTGAAAAGAGTAGAAATAAAAGCTGCATTAAAAGCTGCTAGGGCACAGGGAGACCTTAGTGAAAATGCTGATTACAGTGCAGCTAAAGAGGATCAATCTATGACTGAAACTAGAATACAAGAACTTGAATATCAACTTAAAAATGCTGTAATAATAGAGAGCTCATTGGAAACAGATGTGTTTGATATAAATAGGACTGCTTTAGTAAAATTTTATGATGTAGACGAAGTTGAAGAAGTAACACTGGTAAGTTCTGTGGAATCAGATGTTAAAAATATGAGGATAAGTATAGAATCCCCTTTGGGAAAAGCTCTTTTTAGATTAAAGGTGGGAGATAAGGCAACAGTTATATCACCTGATGGAAACTATGACGTAGAGGTAGAAAAGTTATTATAATGAATATATTTAATAGCGGAATATTTTTATTACTACATAAGTTGTGGGAGTTTATATAGAGCTCCTTTTTTGTGCGAATTAGCAGCATTGATGTTGACAAATATTTGTTGTTTTGTTATCATGTATGAAATTAAATAGTAAAATTCTTATTTTGAGAGACGGAGGGACTGGCCCTATGATGTCCGGCAACCTGAATATTTAAGGTGCTAATTCCAGCAGGTATTACCTGAGAGATAAGAAAAATGAAGAAGTATGTAAAACCTCTTGTAGCTTATCTGCAGGGGGCTTTTAAAATTTTAATTTTTAAAGCTTATAATAAGAAATTTTAATAAAATTGGAGGAATTAAAGATGAGTGTAGAAAATGTCGTTAACTACTTTTTAAATAGAAATTTGGAGAATCCTGTATTTAAGCTTCCAGACAGTGGCGCCACTGTACAGCAGGCAGCGGAGACTATACATACAGACCCCAAATATATAGCAAAAACCTTGGCCTTTAAGATTAAGGATGAAGATATACTTATAGTTATGAGAGGAGATTTAAGAGTTAGCAATAAAAAATTTAAAAAGATTTTTAAAACTAAAGCTAAAATGTTAAATCATGATGAAGTTTTAGAGAATACAGGTCACCCTGTAGGGGGACTATGTCCTTTTGGCTTAAAGAAATCTTTAAAAGTTTACATAGATATTTCTGTAGAGAATTTTCCATATGTATATCCTGCAGCTGGCTCAAAGGAATTTGCTCTTAAGATAAATCCACAACAAATTAAAGAACTAGTAGATGGACAATGGATTGATGTATGTGAAGATGAAGCAAGGGATTCTTAGATCCAGGAATTTGCTTGTAACATGCTTTTTTCATATGAATGTTAAAAGAATTATAAAATTTTAGGACATATATTTTAATTTATAAGTGACATATTTGGAATTTATAGGTATAATGTAATTATTATTAATGAAGGGAGTGAATTCATTGAGAGGTGATGAAAAAACTTCTTTAGTGCTTATGGTTCAAAATTCTCATAGAATATTTTGTTATTATAATGTATCATCTATGACAGTAAAAGAATTTGAAGATAGATATGGAGAAGCACTATGGATAAACTCAAAACCAGTTATAAAGGTTTATTCTGTAGAAAATGGAATAGGTAAGAATATAAAGACAATATTGGTAGACCCCTTTGCAGATAGCTGGTATATAGATATTGAAAAGGATGATATGGATCTTTTTGTAAAGCTGGGCAGAATTATATCAGGTAACAAATTTGTTGAATTTGCAGTTTCAAATACAGTAACAACTCCAAGGAACAGCAAGTCTTTAGATAATTCTCTTTATTTTCTGGATGTTTCTCAAACTGATATATCCAATCTAAAGAAAGAGTTTTCTAATAACTTTACGAGAGGAAAAAAAAATTAAATATCCAGAATTAATATTCAAGGATGAAGGTGGATACAATAAATTTATAGATAAATATATGGAAGAGTTAGAGAATAAATATAGTTTAACTTCTTCTAGAGGAGGGCTAAAATGACTAAAGGATATATTTCAATTATACTTCACAGTCATATGCCTTTTATAAGACATCCAGATTTAAAAGATCCACTAGAGGAAAGATGGTTATTTGAAGGTATCAGTGAATGTTATATACCACTTATAAGTATATATGATAAGCTTATAAAAGATCATGTAGATTTTAAGATAACTATGTCTATAACACCTACTTTAATGACTATGTTAGAAGATGAATATTTAAATAAAAGATATTTACAGTATTTAAAAAAATCTATAGAGCTCTCTGAAAAGGAGATAAAGAGAACAAAATATAATAAAGAACTTGCTGTACTTGCCAAGTTTTATAATGAAAGATTTTGTAAAATATTAGGTGTTTACAAAAATTATGATTACAATATAATGAATGCCTTTAGAAAGTTTCATAGACTGGGGTACTTAGAAGTGTTAGCCAGCTCTGCTACCCATGGACTTTTACCTTTGCTTGCCATAAATCCAGAATCGGTTAA
Source organism: Clostridium kluyveri DSM 555 (assembly GCF_000016505.1). Lineage (NCBI taxonomy): Bacteria > Bacillati > Bacillota > Clostridia > Eubacteriales > Clostridiaceae > Clostridium > Clostridium kluyveri. The sequence continues at coordinate 3,382,308 of NC_009706.1, read as the reverse complement.
GGCACAAATAGGGGTGGGGGTTCAATGTTATCTGGAGCACATGGGTCATGTTCCAGATGGAATATGGCTTCCTGAATGCGCCTATACCTATTCATTGGATTATGTACTTAAGGAATTTGGAATTAAATATTTTATAGCAGAGAATAAAGCACTTGTAAATGCCTCTCCTAAGTCCAGATATGGCGTTTATGCACCTATTGCCCTTCCAAATGGAATTTCTGTATTTGGAAGGGATGTGGAATCATCTTATCAGGTGTGGAGTGACTTTATGGGTTATCCCGGAGATTTTAATTATAGGGAATTTTATAGGGATATAGGATATGAACTCCCTTTAGAGTATATAGAACCTTATATAAATGAGAATAAGATTAGAATTGACACTGGAATAAAATACTACAGAATAACTGGTAATACAGATAACAAGGAATATTACAATAGGAAAAGAGCTTTAGAAAAGATAAAAGAGCATGGAGAACATTTTTTTAAATGCAGGGTGGAACAAATCGATAAACTTAGTGAACATATGGATCAGCCTCCTATAATAGTATGTCCTTATGATACAGAACTATTTGGACATTGGTGGTTTGAAGGACCTGATTTTATAGATGAATTCATAAGAAAAACCATGCAAAATAATTGTAATTACAAATTAATTTCTCCCATGGACTATTTAAAAAAATATCCTATAGTTCAATGTTCAAGTCCCTGTCCTTCTAGTTGGGGAGAAAATGGAGACTTTTCCGTGTGGATAAATCCACATAATCAGTGGATATATAGAGAAATACATAAATGCGGGGAACAGATGGTGAGACTTTCTAATACCTATACAAATTCTACAGACTTACAAAGGAGGGCTTTGAATCAGGCAGCTCGTGAATTAATGCTTGCAGAATCCTCAGATTGGCCTTTTATTATAAAAAATAATACTGCTGTAGAATATGCCGTTAAAAGAATAAATAATCATGTAGATAGATTCAATAAGCTTTATGATAGTATAACTAAAAATGCAATTGATTTAAAGTATTTGTCACAGTTAGAAGCATTAGACAACATTTTTGAAAGTATTGATTATAAAATTTACCAGGAATCCAAATAAGCATTACAAAAGCCCTAAAACCTTTAAAATTAAATTTTGGTACATAGGGCTTAGTTAATTACTTTATATACTTAAAGGCACTATTATGTCCCTAAAAGTAGGCGAATTATGCATATATATTAATTTTTCTTGCTTTTTGCAAGTTCTACAGAAACTCTTCTGCTTTGAAGTTTTTTACCATTGGATTTCTTTAATATAATAGATGCCACCCTTTCAGGAACATTTATAAAAGTAAATTTGTTTAATATATCTATATCACCTATTTCATATGCTTCTACTGAAGAAGTTTCATTTATAAATTTTATCAATTTTCTCGGAGTTATATTATCCATTCTTCCTATGGAGAAGAATAATCTTACATTATTATCTTCTATACCTATGGAATTTTCTTTATAATCAAAACTTAACTCCTTGTCAAAAATTATTTTCATGAGAGAGGCCGCTACATCTACCAGGTTATACTCTTCATCTAGTTCTGTAGCTATAGGAATAAAGTTTTTATAATTGTTTTCTGATATAACTTTTTTGATTTTTTCTTCTATGTTTTTATATTTGGCTTCAAATATTTCATCTATAGTAGGTATGTCTTTTCTTTTTATTTTACTTTTAGTGAACTTTTCTATCTGCTTTAATAATATATACTCTCTAGGGGTTACCAGAGAATAAGCAATACCTTCTTTATTGGCTCTTCCTGTTCTACCTATTCTATGTACATAGGATTCCGTATCTTGTGGAAGATCGTAATTTATAACATGGGAAACATTTTCTACATCTATACCTCTTGCAGCCACATCTGTAGCTACTAAAAAGTCCAAAGAACCTTCTTTGAATTTTCTGAGAGTATTTAGTCTCTGATTTTGCCCCATGTCGCCGTGCATGCCTTCTACGTTATATCCTCTGGCCTGCATACTTTCCACTAATTCATCCACACCACGTTTGGTTTTACAAAATATTATAGCACTTGAAGGTTCATCTACGTCTAAAATTCTACACAAAGATTCAAATCTGTCCTTGTGTTTTATTTCATAGTAATATTGTTTTGTTTTCTCTACAGTTAGTGTATTTTTAGCTATTGTTATATATTTTGTATTTGAACTCATATACTTGGAAGCTAATCTTTTAACTTGATCTGGCATAGTGGCGGAAAAGAGTAGAGTCTGTCTGTTTGGGTTTGAGGCTTTTATTATTTCTTCTATATCTTCTATAAATCCCATATCCAGCATTTCATCTGCTTCATCTATTGTTAAAAATTCTATGTTACTTAAATCAAGGGTTTTTCTGTGAAGGTGATCTAGTATTCTTCCAGGGGTACCTACTACTATGTTTATACCTCTTTTTAAGGATTTTATTTGTCTTTCTATGGGTTGACCACCGTATATAGGGAGTAATAATATTTTCATAAATTTAGCGATTCTAGATAATTCATCATTGACTTGAATAGCTAGTTCTCTTGTAGGAGTGAGTATAAGGGCAGAAATATGTTTGTTTTTAGGAGTTATTTTGCTTAACATTGGTGCTCCAAAAGCTAAAGTTTTCCCAGTACCTGTTTGTGCTTGACCTATAATATCATTTCCTTCCAATATTACAGGAATAGATTCTGCTTGAATTTGTGATGGTTCTTCAAATCCCATATTATCTATGGCCTCAAAAACCTTAGGATGTAAATTTAAATCGTTAAAACTAATATTTTTCATTAATATTCCTCTTTCTTTTTTATATTACAAAGCAAAGTTTATCATATCATAGTATATACATATTATCAAATTTTAATTTAATTTTTAAATACTTTTTATCTGTAGCGATATAATTTATAATAGAATGTACTAAAACTTTATATCTTAAAAGGAGAATTAATATGTTTGATGCTAGACAAAGAGTTTTACCAAATGGAATAAAACTCATTACAATAAAAAAAGATACTAAGCTAGCGGCTTTTCATGCAGCAGTTAATATAGGGGCTCTGTATGAAAGTAACAATGAAAGAGGTATATCTCATTTTATAGAACATATGCTTTTCAAGGGTACTGTGTCTAGGAACAATAAGAAATTGAATATAGATTTGGAAACCCTAGGGGGAGAATATAATGCTTATACAGATAATACTTCCACGGTGTATAGTGCCACATCCCTAAGGGAAGAATTAGAAAAGTCTGTAGATATTATTTCTGATATGCTCATGAATTCTACATTTCCCCAAGAAGAAATTGAAAAGGAAAGGGAAGTTATATTATCAGAGATAAGAAGTAGTAAAGATGATATAGAAGATTATAGTTTCGATAGAATAAATAAAATAGCTTTTAAGAAAAGTGCACTTAGATACAATGTGGCTGGAAATGAGAAAGATATAAGCAAGTTTACAAGAGAAGATTTAGTTGAATTCTATAGTAAATATTATGTACCTAACAATTGTTATATATCAATAGTTTCATCTTATGGACATGAAAAAGTCTATCAGTTAATCTATAAGTATTTTAATAAATGGAAAAGTAAAGAGGTTAAACATAATAATATAATATTTGAATATAATACACCTCGCAAAAAAATTTCTTCTAAAAAGGATATAGAGCAAAGTACCATTTTGTATCTCTTTACATTTAACGGGTTAAGTGAAAAGCAGGAGTTGGCTCTTAGAATATTAAATCATAAATTTGGGGGTAGTAATAATTCTATATTGTTTACAAAATTAAGAGAAGAAAGAGGACTTGCTTATGATGTTTATACAGATTTGGATTTGGATGAGGGTGTAAAAACCTTGTATGTGTATACCTCTGTAGGAGAGGAAAATTTAAAAACTGCTGTTGACGTTATTGAAGATTGTATTGATAAGGTTAAAAATGGAGATATAATTTTTAAGGATGATATGGTTGGTTTAATGAAAAAAGTATTAAAAACGGCGGTAGTTTTTACTCTTGAAGATCCCACGGACATGGGAAATTATGTTTTACATCAATCCATAAAGGGAGAAGATATATACAAACTTATTAATGATATAGAAAAGATTGAAACTATAAAAAAAGAAGATATATATGAAGTAGCTAAAATTGTATTTAATAATCCTACCATCCACATTCTTAAGAGAGGGTAGTTTACTATAAGGAGGTATTCTTTTTTGAATGAATATGTAGTGACTAAAGTTGAGATACAAAAGAGAAACAATAAAAGGGTTAATATATATTTAAATGAAGAGTTTGCTTTTTCCTGTAGTGCAGAACTTGTTTATAAACATAACATATGTAAAGGTAAAATGCTGGACGTAGATTATTTAAAAGATATAATTTATAAGGATAATTACATAAGGTGTAAGCGTAGTGCCCTTTATATAATAGAAAAGTCATATAAAACAGAAAAGCAAATGTATGATAAATTAATTAAAAATTTTGATGAGGGTGTAGTTAAAGAGTGTATAAGATTTTTAAAAGAATATAATTTTATAGATGATAATAAATTTGCAGAAATGTATGTAAATCAGAAGATTCATTCTCAGGGAAGAAATAAAATTAAATATTCTTTAATTGAAAAAGGGATAAAAGAAAGTATTATAGATGAAAAATTATGCAGTATAGATAATTCTTTAGAAGAAAAAATTGCCTTTGACATGGCAAAGAGGAAATATTATCTTATTATTAAAAGTGAAAATAATATAAATAAGGTATATAATAAACTGGGTAATTATATGGTAAAAAATGGATATGACTTTGATCTGGCAAGGTATATACTAAAAAAAATTATAAAAGAGCATAATTGCAGCGAGGAAAAAAATAATATTCAAGAAGACAATAGAGATGAATTATATAATATTGCAAAGAAAAGATATGATATAATAATAAAATCTGAAGATGACCCAATGAAAATATATAAAAAATTAGGGACATATCTTTTAAGAAGAGGATATTTATGGGAAAATATAAGAAGCGTTTTAAAAGAATTAATATAGAATTTAGTAAATTAGGTCTTTTGCAATCTTACAAAAATAACTTAATTTTTATGTATAGGAATTTAGTGTGAATTTGAAATTTTTGATGTTTAGAGACTAACTATATGAAGTCAAGTTAAAAATCAAAAGATTTTTATAGTTATTTAATTGAAAAAAGAAAGCATGACAAAAAGAGCAATGGAAAATTGCTTTTTGAAAAATATTAATTTTTATGGATAAGTTTATATTTGTGGAGCAAAAGTTGCATTGGTCTTTAGAAGATGAAATATTATACGTATCAATTTTTTAGCAACATGGCTCATGGCAACATAATAGTGCTTGCCTTCAGAGCGTTTCTTCGACAAATATGCAGAGAAAGTGGCATCTCTCATTGAAACAGTTCTCCCAGCCATAAGTATGGCCCATCTAAGGTAGGCAGAACCCCGTTTGACCATGGGTGTATGGGATGCAGTGTACTTTCCAGATTGATAGGTGGAGGGATCTAATCCGGCAAAGGCCAGGAGTTTACAGGGAGTGGTGAATCTTTTAACATCGCCGATTTCTGCCAATATTATAGCAGCCAGGGTATATGAAATTCCTGGAATACTAATAAGTGGGGAATTGATCTCAACAACGATTTCTTTTATGAGAAGCTCTAAGGAATCAATCTCGTGTTGTACTGACTGTATTAACCTAATGGTTTGCTTGAGTTCAAAACTTAGAGACCTTGAGTTAGTGCCAATAGAATTTGCAGCAGACTCCTTTAGAGAAATAGCTTTATCTTTTCCATACTTGCCCTTGGAAGCTGTATTTAGTATGTTTGTTAGCTTGGTCAGGTGGCAGGCAGCTATATCTTTTGGGCTTGGAAGTATGGATAAAAGGGCATAGGAAGAAGATTGATGAATTGACCAAAAAAGATCGGGCAGCTCGGGGAACATAATATCTACCAATCTATTGACAGATGTTTTCAACTTAGACCTATATCCAATTAAGCGATATCTATGCCTGGTTAATGACTTTAGCTCTTGAATCTGGTATGATACAGGAGAATAGGATTTTGTATCATCAGAAAAGAGCATTTTAGCAATAACCAATGCATCCGTTTTATCAGTCTTAGTTTTTCTAAGAGACTGGGCTTTACGGAAGAGATTTGTAGCTAAAGGGTTGAGAATGGAGAGCTTGAAGCCTTTAGCATACAAAAAGTTTTGGAGATTGGTGCTGTAATGACCTGTTGATTCAAGTCCTATTTTTACGTTGGAAATATCCTTGTCAGGCAGAATGGAAAGTATTGAAGAATAAAGTAATTCAAAGCCTTGACGGGAATTGGATATACGTAAAGAATCATTATAAACAACACCATCTGAATCTATAATACAGCAATCATGTTTGTTTTTTGCTATATCTATACCAATATAAATCATAAGAACAACTCCTTTATAGTATTATACGCTATGTTCCACAAATCTCATGCAAATGTATCCTTGCTATATATAAAACGTCATGCGTTATCTAACTAATTAACAGATAAGCATAAGACAGTGGTTAGATCCTCAATTAAAATAGTCCAGCTATAGGTGATAAAACTAATCCACAGCGTCTTATGATAATTATAGTAAAAATCTCTAAGAAAGGAAAAGTATAATGAATTTTTACTATATGTTCATTATACAAGGTGATTTTATTGAACACGAGTCCCGTAACTATATTGATAGGATTGGTATTTTTATATCCTCTTATAAAAGGTTTTTTATTTAAGTTTTCTTCTAAGGATTTAAAATTGGATATAGACGATGTAAATAGAAATATTTCTTTTATAATAGCTTTGATAACCGGAATATATTTCTGGCGAAAGATATTTATACAGCACAGCTATAACTTATACAATATTTTGCCTGAATATATTGGAAACTATTTTGAGAATAATAGTTTTTTGGTATATGCAATTGTAATTCCTGTATTTATATTTATAGTTTACAGAATTATAAAACTTCTATTAAATTTAATGAATTATTTAACCCTATATCCTTTGATTGATAGTATAGACGGATTTTTGAAATTCAAAAGTAATATTTTTAAAAGGATACTGGGGATGATTTTTCAATTACCTCGATCAATATGTTATGTACTTTTAATTTCCTTTATATTAAATATAATTTCTATGTTTAATATAAATTCCAAATTAAATACATACCTAGAAAGTTCAAGACCCTACAACTCTATATGCAGGGAAATAATAATCCCGGTGACTAACTCTAATATTGCAAAGCAGCTGCCTAATATAATTAACAATTCTTTTAAAATAGTAATAAAACAATCGAATTCAAAAGATACACAGAATGTAAATGATTTAAGTAGATTTAAAAATGACGAAGGTAGTATTATATACTATAATGGCGTTACCATAGAAGAAGGCATAAAATCTAATCAGGAAATTAATACTTTTGCTAAAGCCCTTGGTACAGAAGGAAGCAATACTACTGAAAGGTCAGAAATACTTTATAATTGGATAGGTACCAATATAAGTTATGATCATGAAAAAGCAACTAAAGTATTAAGTAATGATTTTGATGTACAATCTGGGGCAATTCCTACTTTTTCTTCTAAAAAGGGAATTTGTTTTGACTATGCTTGTCTTTATGTAGCTATGGCAAGAGCTAATAATATGAAAGTGAGGCTTATAACGGGGGAAGGATTTAATGGCATAAATTGGGTGAGCCATGCTTGGAATCAGGTTTATATTCCAGAAGGTAATCAATGGATAAATGTAGATACAACTTTTTATAAGGGAGGAGATTACTTTAATAGCAAAAGATTTCAACTTGATCATAGAGATTCGCAAATAGCAGGAGAGTGGTAGATCAAACCACTCTTTTATTATAAGTTAGTTTCATTTGGTTTTTGTTATGTAATTTTTTAATATGGTATTTATGGCTTTTTCACAATCTGTATCATCATTATTGAGACACCAGGCGTTATTAAAGTATATAAGGGCTTTTTTGGTATTATGTAACATTACATAACAGTATCCCAGATTAAAAAAATATTTGCTCTCTTTCCTTAATTTTATAGCGGAATTTAACAGTTCTATAGCTTTTTCATATTTTTTTAATTTTATAAAACATACTGCAGAGTTATATAGAGAAGATGCTTCATTATCCTTTATCTGTATGGCCTTTTCATACAGGTCAATAGCTTTTTTATAGTTTTTGGTATTATAATATTCATTGGCCTTTTGAAAGTAATTCATTTTAATCCTCCTTAAGTTTAATGAAATAAAAGTCTCATATGGAATTATATAGTCCTTTAGTAAATTTATATCCATTTTTTAAAAAAATATACCAATGATTTTATGAAGTTCGCAGTATGGAGGAAAGTAAAAAAATTATGGGGTATATAAGTTTTAAAGAGAGTTATGGGCTCTCTTTAAAACTTCAATTTTGCACTAATGAAATATTAATTTTCTAAGTTTTTTTTCAGCAAAGGATATAGATGCATACATGGCATAAGCTAATATTGAAAGTATAATTATGCTGACCATGACTGTATCCAGTTGAGATATTTGTCCACCATATATTATTAAGAACCCCAAACCTTCCTTTGCCACCAGAAATTCTCCCATTATTACTCCTACCCAGGAGAGTCCTACATTTATTTTTAATGAGGAGATTAGAGTAGGAACTGAAGAAGGTATTATAAGATTGGTTAAGATCTGAAGTTTTGAAGAACCAAAAGTTTTAAGAAGGGTGATTTTGTCCTTATCTACTTCTTTAAAACCATTTAATACGGTTAATATAGTTACAATTATGGAAATTAATACTGTAACTAAAATAATAGCAGAAATTCCGTTACCTACCCAAAATATTATTATAGGAGCCAGAGCAACTTTTGGAAGAGCATTTAATACTACTATATATGGATCCAATATATCTGAAATAAATTCAGACCACCAAAGAATTATAGCAATTAAAGTTCCAAGAGCGGTACTTAATAAAAAGCCTAATATTGTTTCAAAACAGGTAATTCCAATATGTGTAAATAAAGTTCCTTCAAGATAAAGGGCTATAAGATTTTTGTACATTCTAGAGGGAGTGCTGGTTAAAAAAGGATCTATCCATCCCAAATCTCCTGCAATTTCCCATAAAACAAAAAAAGCTATTAAAATTATTATTCGGCATAGTGTAATTTTTTTCTTTCTTCTATTTATGTTTTTTATATAGAGTTCATGTTCTTGTCTGTCGTCCACCATTAATAGTTCAACTCCTTCCATATGTGGTTAAAGTAAATTCTAAATTCTGGATCTTCTCTGGATTTTAAAGGAGAATCATGGTGTTCTTTAAAGACTATATTGAATATTTTTTTTATTCTAGCCGGTCTTTTAGATAAGACTATAATTCTGTTTGACATGGATACAGCCTCTGAGATATCATGAGTTACCATTATGGCAGTTTTACCTTCATTCTTTATTATTTTAAATATTTCATCACTTATATTTAATCGAGTTTGATAATCTAAAGAAGAAAAAGGCTCATCAAGAAGCAATACTTCAGGGTCAAGGGCAAGGGTTCTTATTAGAGCTACTTTCTGCCTCATACCTCCGGATAATTCCTGAGGATAATGATATCTAAAATCCCACAATCCATAGTTTTTCAATAAAGTTTCTAATTTAGTCTTATAGGCATTTATGGATTTACGCTGTATTTTAATACCAATCAATATATTATTCCAAATATTTAGCCATTCAAATAATTGGTCTTTTTGAAACATATAGCCCATTTTATGAGAAAATGAAGTTATTTTTTCATTGTCTATATATATTTCTCCAGAAGAGGGTTTTATAAGACCGGCTATTATATTTAAAAGTGTAGTTTTACCACATCCGGAGGGGCCTACTATACTTAAAAATTCTCCTTTTTCTATAGTAAAGCTTATATCTTCTAATGCTTTAGTTGAATTTTTCAATGAATGATAGTTCATATAGATATTGTTAAGGGTTAATTTGTCCAAAATATCATCTCCTTACATCAGCTGTAATTACAGCTTATAGAGTTTATAATTTTAAGTTTAGTTAAAAATTAATATATAATTCAGTATATGAATAGATATAATATAGTGTTAAAGGTCTTCTGGCATATTATGAACTTTACAGCGTTATCTCAAATATGATCATTAGGATATATTGGAATTGCACATATACGCACATATGTTATAATATAAATGAAAGTATTTTTTATTACATAAATCAGAGTATTAGTATTGATAATTTAACCGTATACAAGAATAGGGTTATTTTTTTTCATTAGGACTATATAGTACATAATGAGAATATTAACATCCAAGAATAGGTTATTCCAAATTAAGGTATTTTTAAATACCTGGTATTTTAAAGATTATAAATTCAGTTTAAATTATTAATTTTAAAAGGTGATTAAGTATGAAAAATTTATTTCGTGTAGGTTTAGATGTAGGCTCCACTACGGTAAAGATAGTTGTTTCAGATATAAAGGACAGTATAATCTATAGTAAATATCAAAGACACTTTTCTGATATAAAAAGTACTATAGCTAAGGTTATCAAAGATGCCTATGAAAAGTTAAAAGATGCTAATATAACTGTCATGGTTACGGGTTCTGGAGGATTATCTGTATCCAAGTGGCTTGATATACCATTTATTCAGGAAGTAGTAGCATGTACTAATACCATAGAAAAATTTATTCCGGATACTGATGTAGCTATAGAACTTGGAGGTGAAGATGCCAAGATAACTTTTTTTGACGGAGGAATTGATCAGAGAATGAATGGGACTTGTGCAGGTGGTACAGGAGCATTTATCGATCAGATGGCATCTCTTCTTGAAACAGATGCAAAAGGGTTAAATGAATTGGCTAAGGAGTATAAAGTTATTTATCCTATAGCTGCCAGATGTGGAGTATTTGCCAAAACCGATATTCAACCTCTTTTAAATGAAGGAGCAAAAAAAGAAGACATTGCAGTATCTATATTTCAATCTGTAGTAAATCAGACTATAAGTGGACTTGCTTGTGGTAAATCTATAAAAGGAAATGTTGCTTTTTTGGGAGGACCTTTATATTTTCTATCGGAGCTTAGAAAGAGATTTATAGAAACTTTAAAGCTCAGTGAAAGTGAGGTGATTTTTCCTAAAAATTCTCAGATTTTTGTGGCAATGGGAGCTGCCCTATCTTCAAAGAATGAAGAAATTATTTCTTTTAAGAATTTAATAGATAGATTACCGGATTTAAATAAATCCTTAAAAGATGAAATTCAGATACTAAGGCCTCTTTTTAAAGATAAAGAAGAATTTAGCCAGTTTAAGGCAAGGCATGACAAAAGTAAAATAAAAAGAAAAGATTTAGAAAGTTTCAGAGGAGATTGTTATTTAGGAATAGATGTGGGATCTACCACTACTAAAGCATCTCTTATAGATGAAATGGGCAATTTATTATATTCTTTTTATGGAAGTAATAATGGAAATCCATTAAAATCTGCCCTGAATATATTAAAAGATTTATATAAAAAGTTGCCTAAAGGTGCCAATATAGTAAATTCTGCAGTTACAGGCTATGGGGAAAGCCTTACCAAAGCTGCACTATCTATAGATATAGGAGAGGTGGAAACTGTTGCTCATTATAAGGCCGCAGAATTCTTTCAGCCTGGAGTGGAATTTATATTGGATATTGGTGGACAGGATATGAAATGTCTTAAAGTCAAAAATGGAATAATCGATAGTATAATGTTAAATGAAGCTTGCTCATCGGGATGTGGATCCTTTATAGAAACTTTTGCTAAATCATTGAATATGAATGTGAAGGATTTTGCAGTTTCTGCACAAGATTCTAAAAAACCAGTAGATTTAGGTTCTAGATGTACTGTGTTCATGAATTCCAGAGTTAAACAAGCACAGAAGGAAGGAGCTTCTGTAGGAGATATATCCGCAGGACTTTCCTATTCAGTTATAAAAAATGCTTTATTTAAAGTGATAAAAATAACAAATCCTAAGAATTTAGGAGAAAAAATAATAGTTCAAGGGGGAACTTTCTATAATGATGCCATATTGAGGGCTTTTGAAATAATATCTGAGAGGGAAGCAGTGAGACCTGACATAGCAGGTCTTATGGGAGCCTTTGGAGCTGCACTCATTGCAAAAGAAAGGTATGATGGAGTTCATACAAGTACTTTGTTAAATGAAAAAGAATTAAATAATTTTACTACAGAAGTAAATATGAGAAGGTGTGGTAAATGTTCAAATAATTGTCTTCTTACTATAAATAAGTTTTCAGATGGAAAGGAATTTATATCAGGAAACAGATGCGAAAGAGGTGCTGGCTTAGAGAATAATATCTTAAAGGCGCCAAATCTTTTTGATTACAGGTATCATAGGGCATTTGACTATGTTCCTATTAAAAAAAGTGAAGCTAAAAGAGGACAAGTGGGTATACCTAGGGTTTTAAATTTATATGAGAATTATCCATTTTGGTTTACCTTCTTTACAGAGCTTGGTTTCAGGGTGGAATTGTCTTCCCGTTCTTCAAAACATATTTATGAAATGGGCATAGAAACAATACCTTCTGAGTCAGCTTGTTATCCTGCAAAAATAGTTCATGGACATATAATGGATTTGGTAGACAGGAAGATAGATTTTATATTTTATCCTTGTATACCTTATGAGCAAAAAGAACAGCAGGGAGCAGATAATAATTATAATTGTCCTATGGTAACTTCTTATCCTGAGGTTATAAAAAATAACATGGATGTAATAAGAGAGAAAAATATCAATTTTAAGAATCCTTTCTTGCCTCTGGATAATAAGACAAGACTTGCAAAAAGACTTAGAGATGAATTACAAGAATTTAATATATCTAGGAAAGAAATATCAAGTGCCCTGGAAAAAGCTTTTGAAGAACAGAAAAAGATGAAAGAGGACATAAGAACAAAAGGAGAAGAGACAATAAAGTATCTTAAAGATACGGGGAAAAAGGGTATAGTGCTTGCAGGAAGACCCTACCATGTGGATCCTGAAATAAACCATGGAATATCAAATATAATAACTTCCTATGATATGGCAGTATTGACAGAAGACTCTGTGGCTCATTTAGGAGTGGTAGATAGGCCACTTAGGGTAGTGGATCAATGGGTGTATCATTCCAGGCTTTATGCTGCAGCAAGTTTTGTGGCAACTCAGGAAAATTTAGAATTGATACAGTTGAATTCTTTTGGATGTGGTTTAGACGCAGTCACTACAGATCAGGTTCAAGAAATACTTAATAAATATGAAAAAATATATACAGTATTAAAAATTGACGAGGGAAGTAATTTAGGGGCGGTTAAAATAAGAATACGTTCTCTAAAGGCTGCTATTGAAGAAAGAGAGAAGTATGCCTTTAAGCCTCATAAGGTTCAGGAGGACTATAAAAAGGTAGTTTTTACAAAAGAAATGAAAAAAACTCATACCATATTATGTCCTCAGATGTCACCAATACATTTTCAATTTTTACAGGAGGCATTTAAAGAGTCTGGTTATAATTTGGAGATATTACCTTCTGTAGATAAAAAAGCTGTAGAGGAAGGCCTAAGGTACGTAAATAATGATGCATGTTATCCTTCCATAATAGTAACAGGACAGTTGATAGAAGCTTTAAAATCAGGTAAATATGACATGGAAAATACGTCTGTTATAATGTCTCAAACGGGGGGAGGATGCAGAGCTACAAATTATATAGGATTTTTGAGGAAAGCTTTAAAGGAAGCAGGCATGGAGAAAATACCAGTTATATCTTTAAATGTGGCTGGCTTAGAGAAAAATCCCGGGTTTAAAATTACTGCGGGACTTGTGAATAAATCCATGATGGCACTTCTATATGGAGATCTTTTTATGAGAGTTTTATATAGAGTAAGGCCTTATGAAAAAATAAAAGGTTCTGCAAATCTCTTATATGAAGAATGGGTAAAAGAATGTAAAAAGAATGTAGTAAATGGAAATCACAGGGAATTTAAAGAAAATATTTATAATATAGTGGAGGATTTTGACAATTTAGAAATAAAATCTATAGTTAAGCCACGGGTAGGGGTAGTAGGAGAAATATTGGTGAAATTTCATCCTACGGCCAATAATAATATTGTGGATATTTTAGAAAGTGAAGGAGTAGAAGTGGTAGTTCCTGATTTAATGGATTTTTTCTTGTACTGTGCCTACGATGCCGGATTTAAATATAAGTATCTGTCTGGAAGTTACTTTAATAAAATTATAAAAGATGGTGCTATAAAGTTTATTGAATATTTTAGAAGACATATGAAAGCTGCATTAAAAAATAGCCAGCGGTTTAGTGAAACTTCTGATATTAGGAAGTTGGCAGAGGATGCCTCAAGAATATTGTCTATTGGAAACCAGACTGGAGAAGGATGGTTCTTAACTGCAGAAATGATAGAGCTTATAAAAAGTGGCACTAAAAATATTGTATGTATGCAGCCTTTTGCGTGTCTACCTAATCATGTAACGGGCAAAGGTATGATAAAAGAACTGAAAAGAATATATCCAGGCAGTAATATTGCAGCAATAGACTATGATCCGGGAGCAAGTGAAGTGAACCAGTTAAATAGATTAAAACTTATGTTATCCGTGGCTTTTAAATCCATAGAAAATGAAGTTGAATTAGAAAGTTGCAAAGAAAAAATTGTTCCAAAAGCAGTGCTTGCAGAAAATACTAATAAATAATATATTTGAATGTGTAGCTTTTAATGATAAGAGTGAAGAAAAATTTTTCTTCACTCTTCATATAATCCAATGAAGGGAGGGGAGGATTTAGTAACTTTGCATTTGAAATAGGTTGCTAAATATGTTATATGTTACTAAAAAAAATAAAGGGAAATACATTTTATATTGATATGGGGAAAACTAACATACCCTTTTATAAAATTGACAATAAAAGAATTATTATGTTGGATTCAGGGTTTAATAAGATAGATAGGGAAAAAATACAGAATGTTCTGGACTCAAATGACCTTCAACCTGTGGGAATAATATGCAGCCATGCTCATGCAGATCATGCAGGAAATAATATGTATCTTAAAAAAAAATATGATTGTATTATTGCCATGTCAGAGTGTGAAGCCTTTATCTGTAATTCGGAAAGTAATCTAAAATTTTATTATAATAACCAATATAATACCTATACTACATATGATATTAGAGATCATTTGGAATATATGGTTTGTGAAACAGATATTATAATCGGAGAAGAGCAGCATTGTGTAGAGTTATGTGGTATCAAATTTGGAATTATTCATACAGCAGGACATAGTCCTGGTCATATATGTATTGTGACCCCTGATAATGTGGCATATTTAGGTGATGCTCTAATAAGTCATGAAGTTATTAAAAATGCTAAAATGCCCTATACATATAATTTGAGTGAAGACTTAAAAAGCAAGGCAAGTCTTTATAATTTGAAATGTGAAAAATACATAGTAGCACATAAAGGTATTTATCAAGACATTACAAAACTTATAGAGGATAATATAAATTTATATAGAAATATAGCAGCAAGGCTATATAATATTATAGAGGGTACCATGACAATGGAACATATCATTAAAAATGCCATAGAGAGCTTTAATATTTGTGTCAATAATACTCTTAAATATATAATGGTAGATAAGGTACTGAGGCTTTATATTGAATATTTTTGTGAAATAAGAATGGTAAAAATGGAAATAAAGGATGGATTTTTGAAATATTCTAAAGTTCCATAGTGTTTAATCAATTAAGAACTGTACACACATACAGTTCTTAATTGATATATATTATACTTCCACAAATTTACTTGCATCCACATGACATACAGGGCAGTTTGCAGGAGGAGTATCACCTTCAGCTACGAAACCGCAGACAGTACATTTCCATTTCTTTGTAGATTTGGCTGGTGGAGTCTCCGATACTTCACTTGAATTTTTAGAAACTTTTTCAGCAAAACTTTTTCCAAATTCATAAGCAGAATTTAACTCATCTTCAGATGGTTTGAAGTTTATTCTAAGTCCAGGAGTTAATAAATTCATCTTTAACTGCTGTAACCTGGCTTCAATATTTTTTACAGCTTCACCGCTCCAGCCATAAGAGCCAAAGGCAGCAGCTACTTTACCGCCATGTACTATAGGGTTTAAAGAAATCAATATGTCAAGGATTGGCTTTAAAGCATCCCCGTTAATAGTTGGAGAACCAAAGAGTATTCCATTTGCTTTTCCAATATTTTCAAGTATTTCATTCATATCACTATAAATTACATTATAAGATTTTATTTCAAAATCTCCATAAGCCCTTATTCCTTCAATTATTCTGTTTGCCAGAGATTCAGTGTATCCATAAGCAGATACATAAGGTATTACTATATATTTTTTACTACCTGGCTTTGCAGGTGTACTCCACTGCTTATATAAATTTACTATTCTTAAAGGATCTTTTCTTAAAACAGGACCATGACCCGGACATATGATATCAATCTTTAAATCTTTAATTTTATCAATTGCTTCAAGTACATAGGGTTTAAAAGGACCCATTATGCCATCAAAATAATACTTTAAAGCATCCATATAACCTGTTTCATCCGTATTTAAATCGTTAAATACCTTTGAACTACAATAGTGTGCTCCAAAAGAATCACAGGTAATTAATATATTATCTTCTGGAACATAAGTATATATGGAGTCAGGCCAGTGAAGAAATGGTGCAGAAATAAACTGCAGGGTTTTATTTCCAAGGTCCAAAGTATCTCCATCTTTTACCACAATGGAATCAAATTTTTTATTTGATATGGCTTTCATAAATCTAATAGCAGCAGCAGAACCTACAAGTTTTGCGTTAGGTGAAAGATCTAGTAATTTTGCTATAGAGCCTGAATGATCCGGTTCTGTGTGATCTACTACTATGTAATCTATATTTTTTATATCTACATTTGCAGAGTTCAATCTTTCTAGAAATTCATCAAAAAATCTTTCTTTGGCAGTTTCAAATACAGCAGTTTTTTCGCTTCCTTTTATAACATAAGAATTATAAGTAGTTCCATAAGGAGTGTTCATTATTATATCAAATATTCGGAGATCTGGATCTAATGCTCCCACCCAATAAATATCTTTTTTAATTTCTAAAGCATTCATACTATTTACCCCCTATTTATTATTAATAAATAATTATTATTTGTATAATCCTATTATAGTACATATTTTTGTTAAAATCAACTAAAATACAATAATTGCTTGTAAAAAATTATTTTAACATAATTATAATAACCTACATATTATGAATTAATATTAAAATTGTGTTGGAGGATATATGATAAAGAAAAAACTGTATCTTGGTTCTATTTTATTGTGTCTTATATTTATAACGGCTGCTTTTACTGGGTGCAGTCAAAGTAAAGAAAATAGTAATTCCACAGTTACTATAAAATTGAATGAGGTAGCCAGATCTACCTTTTATGCACCTATGTATGTGGCAATAAATCAGGGGTTTTTTAAAGAACAAGGTATAGATATAGAACTTACAACAGGACAGGGCGCAGATGCAACCACTACAAAAACACAAGAAGGCACAACACTAGTAGTTACGCCTTCTTACAATACCCTGAGGGGTCGATTTATTACTTATTAATGGATTTATTTCTAAGGTTTCATTTTCCCCATGCCATATAATGTTTTTAACTAAAGATTTTATTAATATTCTTTTGCTGTCTACATCTACTAATTTATAGAACTTCTTAAAGTTCACTAAAGCCTCCTCTATCATTTTTACAAAGTCCTCTTTGACTTCATAATCTTCTATAGAATTTGTTAGTTCTGTTATTTGCTTTTGCAACTCATTGTTTTCTATTTTTGTATCGCCTATTTCTTCTTTTAATGTTTGGATTAATTCAATGTTTTCTTCTAAGGCTAGTTTTCTTACCAAACCTTTAATTATTTTGTTATTATCATCAACCTGTTTTTTTAATTTGGAAAGCTTTTTTACTATAGAATCTTTATCTGCTTTAGGTTTATCTTTTTCGTTATACGTTGAGATTAAGCTTCCTATATCTAATCCAAGCAGGTAATTTTCTATATATTCCTCCGCCTTATATGCGTTAAGCATTTTATTACTGCATCTGTTGCTGGCTCTGTTCTTAAGGTTGCACCTGTAATATCTCTCCATAAAGTTTCTTTTTTGATTATAATGGGACCATGAAGCCATTCCAGAACCACATTCACCGCATACTACCATACCGGATAGAAGAAATTTGTTGCCTGTCCCAGAACGAGGAGAGGTTTTTGCCTTGTTTTCTCTTAATATATCTTGGCATTTTATCCACATATCAGAGGGTATAATTCCTTCATGCCTGCCTATTGAAACGATCCATTGGTCTATGGAATTTGGTTTTTTACCACTTTCTTTTCTTTTATTATATACCATTAGTCCATGCATTCCGTCTGGAACACCATATGTCGTAGTATCCTGTTCCTTAAACCATTTAAATATATTTTCATCACTTATACAGTATACTGGATTGATTATAATTTGTTCTACTGTAGCTCTTGAAAATTCCCCGCCATTTTTACCCTTGTATTTATTCTTACACATATGGGTAGCTACTGACGCAAAACCCCTTTTCTCTAAGTATAATTTATAGATTAATTTTACCGTTTCTATTTCTTCAGGAACTATGCTCAACTTGAACATTTTTTTATCTTTACCATATTGATTAGAGTATTCTACTGCCTCCGATTTATAGCCTAATGGAGGAGTGCCTCCAAGCCACCGACCGGTTTTTGCAAGCTCAAGCATGTTGTCCTTTATACGTTCTGCTATGGTCTCCCTTTCCAACTGAGCGAATACGGCAGCTATATTCATCATGGCACGTCCCATTGGAGAACTAGTGTCAAACTGTTCCTTTATGCTCACAAAGTCTATATTGTGCTTCTGAAGTTCCTCAATGGTATTGGAAAAGTCAGCGACATTACGGGAGATTCTATCAAGCCTGTAGCATATGAGAACATTGAATTTATTTTTTTTAGCATCAATTAAAAGTTTTTTAAATTCGGGTCTATTTATATTTCCTCCACTGAATCCTTCATCTTCATATATTCTTATATCTTCAACTTTGCTGTAGTTTCTTCTAAGATACTCTTTGCACATTTCAATTTGATTTTCAACGGATTCTCCTTTTTCAGAGAATTTGGATTTACGAGAGTATATGGCTGCTATCATAAAAATACACCTCATTTTAGCAATAAAATCCGATAGATTATTTTTATAATTAAATAAGTTTAAAATTAATCTAATTGTGGTATAATATATTTAAAAGAAGCCGTTACGGTTTATGTTTTATAAGGTTTTTAATTATTAACTAAAATGCACTTATTCGCAGGGTGCATTTTAGTTTTTTGAGTTTTTATCTTTGTTATCGTCAACGGTAATTGAAATTTCATTATCGCCAACTTTAGAGCTGTTCTTATATTTAAGAATAGCTTTTTCTTTTAAGTATGCAAGCATAGCAAAAATACCTACTATGCCAATTATGGTAACGCATACCATAGCTGCAATAACAATATATCCACCCACACTGCCACCTCCTCTGTTGTCTATTAACCGCAACGACCTCTTTTGTGAGAGATAAAACACTGGGAGATGGCCAACTAAAAAACATTTTTATTCTCTTAATTAATATTATACCATATTTTAGTTACTTTTCTATGTAAGAGCTTTATCTATTTAATCCATTCTAAACTTTATCAAAAATTTAGTTTTTTCTGTAATACTTTCTACAGATATAGTCCCATTATTTTTCTCAACTAATTGTTTAGTAATATACAGTCCGAATCCATGAAGATCATTTTGTTTAACTTTTGTAGAAAAACCTCTATTGAAAATTTTTTCTATTATATTTCCAGGGATAACATCTCCATTATCAGCTATCTCGATACAAAAGTTTCTGTCTTCCTTAAAGGTGGTAATGGATATTTCCTTATTTCTCACATCTGATTTAGTGAATGCTTCAAATGCATTGTCTATAAGATTGCTCATAATACTTATTAATTCATCTTCTCTAATTTTTATTGAGCTGAAAGGTTCATCAATTATAACTTCAAAATTAATATTGTTTTTTACTGCATAGTTGTTTTTTATGGATAACATACCGTCTATGTAATCATTCCCTGTGTTCAAATACCTAAAAGAGGCATGTATTGTGCCTGAAATTTTTCGTACATAACTATCTATTTTTTCGACAGTATCAGGCTTGTTTAATAAACATAGCCCTTGTATAACATTTATATGATTGGCAAAATCGTGCTTTTCTTGTCTGATTATACTTATTATTTCCTCCATATTTTTAATTTGCTGTTCTTGAATTTTATAATTGATATTTATATTTACAGCTAGTTGCTTTTCTTTTAAGCTTCTGAATTTTGCTATCAAAAATATAAAGTAAATAATAAAAATAATAATGTTATAGGTTTGAACATTTTTTATATGAAAAATACCATAGTTAATACAAACTATAAAAAGAGTAAACACACCTAATTCTATTATTAAATTAGCGAAGATAGATCCTTCTTTTTCAAATAATTTAAGTTTAGTAAAATATGAGTTAAACTTAAAGGTTAATACCGCAATAAGTATTTGCGATATTTTAGATACTATTATAAAAATATTAAAATACTTGGAATTCAAAAAGATTTGATTTAAATTTATGTTAAATATAAGCATTTCAATAAGCTGAATAAAAGTTTCTGTAATCAAAATTATTGTAACAAATAAAGAAACTATAACCATAGAATGAAAAATTTTTATTTTTGTAATACAGGCAAGCAATAAAATGTTAAGTGCTACAAGTAACAGTGTATGATAGGGTATTAGAATATGGAATGAACACCAAGAAGTTACAGAAATATATAATATAAAAAATAAGACTGTTTTAATTTTATTCTGTAGTATGAATTTTTTTTCATTATATAATGATTCAAAAACCATTAAAAGAAGTAATGCTTCTATAGTATCTTATACTATTTCTCTTATTATAATGGACATATAATACCTCCCTTGTTCCTAAAATTAATTTTTTATAAATGTTGTAGACTAAAAATCACTGTTTTTGTGTTTTCTATGAAATTTTTAACTACAACATTTATAAAGAATTCAAGTAAATACTACTTTAACAAATCATCAGGACACTTTGGTTGGTGACCACCTATTAGAGATGTTGAAACTAGAACCATTGCTGCAAAAAACAAAGATAATGAACCCACCATTTTCATACTTTTCTTTAATAGCTTTTCTTTTAAAGATTTCATTTTCCATATACCTCCTTAAAACGTTTTAATGTATAAGTTCTACAATATATTCGATTTTCCTGCTATATTTTACAAAAAATAAAAGTTAATAAAATTAAACTTTATTTCCTGAAAGACCCGGAAAATTCTATAAAAAAAATTCTCAAACTATTTTAGAATGAGAATTTTTATTTATTCTTGATTTCTACGTTTTTTAATCTTAGCCATTTCTATACCTACTTTAACAGAATCTAAAATTGTTTCAATATCTTCTTTGGTGGTAGGCTCACCTTCTATCTTAAAATTTTCTGTATTTAGTAATCGTTCTCTTAGTTCTTCCACAACTTCTTCTATATCTTCATGTTCTTTGGGTGTTATATATGTAGTATCATGATTTCGTATATTTGTTGCACCCAATAAGTAGTCTATAGAAACATTAAATATAGATGATAGTAATTTTAATGTTTCTGTATCAGGTTCACGACTACCATTTTCATATTTACTTATGGTTTGTTGAGTTACACCAAGTTTTTCAGCCAATTCAGCTTGACTCATATTATGGCTTTTTCTTAGTAAAGATAAGCGATTCATATTTTCAATATCATTTTTTCCTAGTAAATAATCAGTAGAGCATTGAAAATAGTCAGCTATTAATTTCAGTGTTTCTATATCTGGCGATCTTCGATTCTGTTCATACATCCCAATAGTGCTTGAAGAAATTTTTAAAATTTTTGCAAGCTCCTGTTGGGTCATGTTCTTATCCATTCTTAGTTTTTTTAATTTTTCTCCAAACATATAATCACCTCATAATTATATTTTAACACATATTGTGTTATTTAAAATATTTCACACAAAAAGTGTAAAAAATATTGACTCAACACATATCGTGTGATAATATAAAAATACAAACAACACATAACGTGTATTAAACGAAAGGAGGTTTATATTTATTATGAATTCAAACTTAATAGAATTCAGAGAATCTTTAAATATGAGCCAGAAAGATATGGCATTAGCTCTAGGAATATCATCATCTTTTTACATTAAAATTGAATCAGGGGAGAGAAATCCAAGCTTCAATTTTATTAAAAAGGTGAAAAAAAAGTTTAATGTAAATGTAGATGAAATTTTTTTTAAAAGCCAACTACACGAAAAGTGTATAAATAAACCAATACAGGCTGAAAAACAAAAAGAAGTAGTGTAATTAGCAAAATTAGAACAAGCAGTAACCACTTAACTTCGATCTGAATATTAAAGATATAGCTCGATCTATTTGGCAGATTTAAGGTAGGCTATATCCATTATGTTTTTACCAGTTGCAGTTTCAATGAAAGCTACATCTTTTGATAGTATATTAACATCTTTTTTTATTGATTGTATGTCGCCGGAAATATTGGCTAAATTATGCTTCATGTTTTCTTGCTCGGCTTTTACAATGTCAACTTTATGTTCAAGAGCTTTAAGTATTTGGGTGTTTTCAGATGTTTGAGCTTCAAGTTTATCAAGACGTTCATTAGTTTTATTTTGAGAATCAAGTATTTGTTGCAATAGTTTTTCGGCAGAAGACATTTATATCATATCCTTTCAGTTTATTTTATAGATTTTATGAATTTTGAAAGTAATTCAAGCTGTTCGGGGGTTAAATCTTTAGCATTATCCAATAGTTCTTTAAGCTGAGGATTAAGTATAACAGGTTCTGAATTGTTGCCATTGTTAAAGAATTCAGAAAGAGTTATAGAGAAAAACTCACATATTTTTATTAGTAAATCAATTGATGGTTTTGCAGTACCTTTTTCAATTTTATTTATTGTGGCAGCAGCTACATTTAAACTAATAGCTAATTTATTTTGAGATATTTTATGTAATTTTCGTAATTTGATAACTCTGTTACCTATATCAATCATAATGTATACCACCTTAGATTTAATTCAATATATATGATCATAACATAAATAAAACTTTATAAAAATATTAGATTATTTCTAATTTTTTTATTGATATATTAGATTAAATCTAATATAATATAACTATAGATTGGAAGGAGGCAATCAAAATGCTTGGAACCAAAATTAGAGAATACCGCAAAAGCCTTGGCATGACAGCAACTTCATTAGCTGAAAAAGTAGGGGTTGAACTTGCTACTATATCAAAAATTGAAAACAATAAAGCTAATCCATCAATGCCGACATTATATAAGATTGCGGAAGCATTAAATACAACACCATCTGAACTAATAAAAGATACAGAAATAAAGTCTTTTAATATAAATTCAGAAGGAACAAAGGAGGTTGTGTAGCAATACAGCTTCAATCTGAATACTATAGTAAAAAGTAAGTAAAAGGGGTATGGGCATGGCAATAAAAGTTATAGCTAATTGGCCATTGGATGATCCAGAAGCAATGCGACAACTTCACGAAAGTCAAGCAAGAGCAACATTAATAGTCCTTGAAAAATTATTTAAAGAGGAAGGTTCAGGAGCCAGAGGACTAGATGTGTTAATGCAAAGAATTGAAAGCAAAAGATTATAGGCCGAAATGCCTATTTTAAAATTTCACTTTCAATCAAAAGCAAACACATCCTCAATATATGCTATGAAATTTTCAAAGTTTTTGCTACTAAAATTTTACCATAAGAGAAGCATCTATAGTGTGTAACTTGACGGTATCTTCTTCACAACAATATGAATTTTCATTAGAGAAAAGAGGTGAGATATATGAAAATGGAAAACACTAACAATGTCTATATGAGAGCACGATTAAGAGCAGCAGAATATAATGACAGGCTTAAAAGTAGAGAGGGTGCAGGAAAAATGTTTGGAGTAAGCGATCGTTCAATGGCAAATTATGAAAATGATTTGTGTAAACAGATACCAGTAGACATGGTTGTAAGAATGGCAGATACCTATAATGCTCCAGAACTTATGTACCATTACTGCAATAATGAGTGTCCTATAGGAAAGTGTATCGCTCCTAATGTAGAACTTAAAGAAATATCTTGTCTTGCAATTCAACTATCGGTTTTATCAAAAAATCCAGAAACTTTTGTAGAGAGGCTAATGGAAATTTTGCAGGATGGAGCTGTTGATAAAAATGAAAAACAGGATTTTATAAATATAGTTAAAGGTTTGATAGAGTTTTCTGAAAAGGTACAGTCCTTAGAACTTTGGGCAAAGAAGAATCTGAAATAAGTAGAAAGGAGAGAACAAATATTGAGTAATTTAGTAAAAATCCAAAATAAGGATTTATCAGTTAAAGAATTTAAAGGACAAAGAGTAGTAACTTTTAAAGATATTGATATGCTGCATGAAAGAATTGAAGGTACTGCTAAAAGAAACTTCAATGAAAATAAATATGAGGATGATAGGAAAACAGAGAGATTTATAAATGGGGTAGATTACTTTATAGTAACCACATCTGAAAAGGACGAAATTCGTACTTTAGAAATTCCAAACAGAGGATTAACTCTAATAACAGAAAGTGGATATCTTATGTTAGTAAAGTCTTTTACAGATGATTTAGCATGGAAGGTTCAAAGGGAATTAGTAAATAGTTATTTTAGAGGTAAGGAACAAAAGCAGCTTTCACCAATGGAACAATTAAGGCTCCAGTATCAGGTTATAGAACAACATGAAGAAAAAATTAATGAACTTGATATTAAAGTTGAGAGTTTGGCTTTGACAATGAATATAAGTGATGGACAGGCTAAAACAATTCAAAAATTAGTTAACAAGAGAGTTAAAGCTTTATGCTATGGAGATGAAAGCAGTGCTTATATGAATACATCTATAAGGAAAAAAGTTTACAGCTATATCTGGAGAACCTTAAAAGATTATTTAAATGTTACAGTATATCACAATATTTTAAGGAAAGATTATAGCTCAGCATTGAAATATATAAATGCCATTACATTACAAGGAGCTTTGCTCAGGGAAGTTCAGGAAGCTAATCGAGCAACTCTGGGTGAGAAGGCAATATAAATGACCAACTCAGTAAAAATTAAAATAGGTGTATTTTCAGGAGCACAGGTAACACGTAGAGAGTTGGCTCAAACTATTATTCAAGAACTATATTACCCTCATGAAAACATTGATTACTACACCAATTCTTTAGAAAGTTTACCTTTAGATGAATATTCCGAGGAATTGGAGAGTATGGAACGACCATACAGGAGGAAAAGGAGGAAAGTAAATGTTTAATGCTACCGAAGTAAAAGGATTTAACAAATTAAGTAATGCTGACAAGGAGCTTTTCAAAAAGTTCTGTGAAAAGTTTTATAATGCATGGGAATTCCCAGATAAGCATAAACCGGTAAAGATATCTAGGATGAATGAAAAGCATCTGAAAGTTACATTGAATGATGGTGTATGGTTGCACATTACTAAGGATTGTGAGTGGTATTAGATAGGGAAAAAGAGAGGAGGAACAGAGTAGATGCGTAGAGCAAAGGCAATAGATGTAAATAGAGCCATTGAACTATACAACAAATATGGATCTTTAAATAGGGCAGCTTTAAGTGTAGACTGTGCTCCAACAACTTTAAAAAATATCCTGATTGAAAATGGAGTTGAGATTAAAAGACATAAAGCTCCTAGATGGGGTATAGCGTTTGGAAAGCAGGTGCAGTCATGACCATAGAAGCTGCTAGAGATAAGTTACATGAATGTATGGATTTATATGACTTATCAGATATTAGAACTTTAGAGGCTAGTCAAGAAATGGACGAGCTTGTAAATGCAGAAATGAGAAAAATGATGGAGGGGGAGAAGGGAAAGTATGACACAGCTAGGAGTTCAAGTATTAGGAGTTTATAGCCTTATGGCAGTTATTGCACTAGCTATATATCACACAATCAGATTTAAAAGAGAAGATGACACAGAGAATCAATTAACTATAGTTGTTCTAATACCTGTAATTATATTCTTGGCAAATGTTATTTGAAAGGAGAGAAGAATGAACAGATACGAACAGTTAACAGAGGATTTGAAAGAAGCTTATTCAAAGGCGTTAGAAGTTAGAACAAATGATGATGGCGGTACCTGCAATTTTGATAGTACATTTTTGATATTAAAGAGATGGCAGGAAAGAAAAGTACTCGAAGCTATAGAGAAAGCAGGCCTTTATTGTAGAAGTAAAACTAAATGGATTGGTGAAGGATACATGATCAATACTGGCGGTGGACAAGCAAATAACAGAACTAGAATAAGGGATGAATTTTCAAAAGCTTTAAGTGAAAAAGGATATCATGTATTGCATTTTGACATGATGGATTAGAAAGAAGGGGATTAAATGCGAGATAAGGAGTTTGTAAAGCTGCAGAGGGGAAACAAGAGGCTTAGGGAGCTTTTAAGAGAAGGTATTCAACTTGCGGAAATTTGCGTGGAAAAGGTTAAGTGTCAGGAGGATGTGTACAAGCAGTTAGAGATTAAGAAGAGTTAGGAGGCATAGCAGATGCGAAGAGAAATTAAGTTTCGTGCATGGGATGAACAGGCAAGAAGAATTATTAATTGGGAAGAATTGAAATTTGATAAGGATAATGGCGACGATTCAATATGCTTTTATGAAAAGATAGATGATTGTGAATGGAATGGTGGAGCAGATTATAAATTAATGCAATATACAGGATTAAAGGATAAGAATGGTGTAGAGATTTATGAAGGAGATATTCTTCATATTGAAATTGAAAACTGGCATATAAAAGGAGATATTATTGCAAGTGGAAATGAAGTGGTAGAATATCAAGAATGTTGTTTTGGAGTTATTTGGGGATATCATAGGGATTTTATAAAACTTAATGGTTTCACAAATACAACATTTGAAGTTATAGGCAACATTTATTCTAATCCAGAGCTTTTGAAAGAAGGTGAATAACATGGATGCACTTACAGTAAAGAAACTTAGAGAGTGTAAACTGGATAATAACGGAGAACTTTATGATCCGGCATCTGGGGAGACTTTTAAAGATATTGATGCACTGACAGTTGAGGAAGTAAAAATATTTGTGGAGGGATAGGAGATGTGGATAAGAGCACAGGATAGAATGAGTTTGGTAGAACCTAAAAGACTTAATATATGTAAAAACCAAGGCAAGTTTAGAATTATTAATCAGGTCTTATACATGGGTGATGTATCAGATGACTATGACATTCTAGGGGAATATGAATCTAAAGAAAGGGCTATCGAAATATTAGATGATATACAGAATCAAATTTTACATTGTACAGAAGGAAAAGATACTAAACCATTTATATCAGCAAGTTTTCAAGGCAATAGACAAATCACCTATAAACCAGTACTTGAAATGCCACAAAAATAAAAACGA